>CAZNNA010000009.1:13518-24330 GCA_964573825.1 uncultured Treponemataceae bacterium | reverse complement strand
ATCAGGACAAGTCACCCAAAAAGAAGGAATCGAGTTTACACTATCGACAAGCGTTTTCTCCCCTTACGCGTTCAAGAACTGGACATACTCTTCTGCAAGCGGCGAGGTTAAATTTGCAGACACACAGCTTAGTACGACCAAAGCTACAATAACCAAAGCAGCAAACGACATAATTATTCAGGCTAATTATCACATAAGGCCTACTGTGAAAATTACACCAAGAGACGGCAACTCGACAGAGAATAGGAACACCCGAATCTTATTTACATTTAGCAGTCCAATGGATCCTTCAACGATCAACTTCAGTTCCGTAAAGGTTATGGAAAGCAGATTCGACCCAGACCCAGCTTACGCAGTAGAACCACACGATGTTACAGATTTATATTTTAAAAATATAACACCTGATGCAAGCAACAGGCAGTTTACTTTGGTATACAAAGATGAAAGCACCATCCTAAGAAGCTACTTCGACTACGAAGTCATAATTTCAAAGTCAGTACTGGATCTCAATGGTATAGAGATGGAAAACAAGGCATCATCGGCCTTTTCTACTACGGGAAGCATAGACGATCAACCGCCAGAAATTCAAAGTGCTAATGTTTACACGATTGCTACCGGAGAGGGTTCATGTAATTCTATCGCTACAGCTAATCAAGTTGTATTCCTGAATATTGGGGCTCGAGACAATAGCGGAAGAGTTCCAAGATTACTTATAAAAGAGTTTACAACATCCCTTGAAGATGGAAAAGAAGTCAGCGAAAGAACGATAGTCAACCAATCAGGAAACATAGCATATGAGCTTTATAGCCAGAACAGTAGAGTTACGATTACAATACAAGGCATAGATGATTTCAACAATACAACAAAGATATCAGAAGCCGGTAGAGTCACTGTCGTTCATGACACAATCCCACCAGCTTTATCTACAACAACGGATCTGACAACGTGGTTCACAAGCAACATGATTCAAATAAATGGATCCGCATCAGATAGCTTAAGCGGACTAATTGAAACGAGCATCGAGTACAGCAAAGACAGTACTGATGGAACAAACGGCACATGGTCATCATTTAACTGGGCTAGCAACTCATGGAACGGAACCGTCTCCTTACCCGAAGGAAACTCCAACACTCTATATATTCGCGCCACGGATGGGGCTGGCAACAGAAACATTGTTGATACCGACCAGAACGCTTCTGGCATTCAACCATATTCGATCAAGGTTGACTCAACTGCCCCAACAGTTACTATTTCAACAGTCAATAATAAATCGAGCGGTAAGCATGGAGACACCATCTCATTCAGAGCTACTTTCTCAGATATAAATGGAATAGAAGAGACTACTCCCCCAAAAATTCTTATTGGCGGAACAGCATACTCCATGGCCAAGGCCACGAACCTCGTGTGGACCTTCGATTATGCGGTACCGACGGGTGACTCTGCTCCGACTTTCGCAGTAGACATAGTAGCCACGGACATAGCGGGTAACAGCAATGCCTCAGCGACGGGCGTCCAAAGCGTAATCGTAGATAATTCGCCGCCGACGGTCGCCGCCGGAGCCATCACAGTCACGAGTGTCACGGCGAACGCCGGCTACGCTCGCGAAGGCAGCGTCATCACGATACCGCTGACGATCACCGAAGCCTCGACCGGGGTCTCGACGAAGCCGACGGTCACGCTCACAAAGGCGGACGGTACTTCGATCGCGACGATGGCCGTCTCCGCCCCGACGGGTACGGCGCCGACGTACACCTGTAACGCCACCTATACGATGACCTCGAGTGACGCTGAAGTCCTGCTCCATTACACCATCTCAGACGCGACCGACGGGGCCGGCAACGTCATGACGGCCGCCGGTCCGACGAGTACCGGACGGACCTACGACCGCTCCCTCCCGACCGCCAGCTACATCTACCTCGGTTCTGGTACCAGCCCAGGAGCGACCTACACGGCCACGGGCACGCCGGCTGTATACTCCGACGCGGCGGACGCGAATGGTCTCTTCGCTCAGTTCTCCTACGACGGCACCTCCTGGACGACGTTGGCCGCCTTCGCGAGCGGGACGACTACCGTAAACCTAACGAGCGGCAGCCAAGGGAGCCGACAGGTACAGATGAGGCTATCCGACGCCGCGGGTAACCAGAAGGCGACCGCGATTTCCGATACGATCGTCTTCGATAGTATAAAGCCGGTCGCGAGCGTCACGGACGTCACCGTATCCGCCGGCAACACCGGCTACGCGATAGAGGGTAGCGTGATCACCCTGACGATCTCCGTCGCGGAGGAAACGTCAGGGATGAAGACCGCCCCCTCGGCGTCGATCCGGAACGCGAGCGACGGGCTGATCGCTGACATGTCGATATCGGGTCCAGCAGGGACCGGCCCGTACGTCTATACTGCCACCTATACCATGGACGGCGACGACCCCGAGGTAGAGCTCTACTACAGGGTCATCGGAGCCGAGGACAACGCCGGCAACGTGATGACCGCCGGCGGCCTAGTCAACCTGAACCGGACCTACGACAGGACCGTCCCAGCGCCGGCTATCACCGCTCCGGCCGCCGCAGCCTACGTCAATGCCGACGCGACGATGACGATCTTAGCCGACGGCGGTACGCTGACGGCGCAGATCGGCTCGAATAGCACCGCATCCTACACGAGCGGCTCGACAAAGATCAGCGCGCTTGCCGGATGGTCCTCCATTGACGAGGGCGACGACGTCGCCGTCACCGTCTATTCGACCGATACCGCGGGTAACAAAGGTTCCGCGACGAGGACCTTCAAGAAAGACACCGCAAAGCCGGTCGCGAGCGTCACGGACGTCACCGTATCCGCCGGCAACACCGGCTACGCGATAGAGGGTAGCGTGATCACCCTGACGATCTCCGTCGCGGAGGAAACGTCAGGGATGAAGACCGCCCCCTCGGCGTCGATCCGGAACGCGAGCGACGGGCTGATCGCTGACATGTCGATATCGGGTCCAGCAGGGACCGGCCCGTACGTCTATACTGCCACCTATACCATGGACGGCGACGACCCCGAGGTAGAGCTCTACTACAGGGTCATCGGAGCCGAGGACAACGCCGGCAACGTGATGACCGCCGGCGGCCTAGTCAACCTGAACCGGACCTACGACAGGACCGTCCCAGCGCCGGCTATCACCGCTCCGGCCGCCGCAGCCTACGTCAATGCCGACGCGACGATGACGATCTTAGCCGACGGCGGTACGCTGACGGCGCAGATCGGCTCGAATAGCACCGCATCCTACACGAGCGGCTCGACAAAGATCAGCGCGCTTGCCGGATGGTCCTCCATTGACGAGGGCGACGACGTCGCCGTCACCGTCTATTCGACCGATACCGCGGGTAACAAAGGTTCCGCGACGAGGACCTTCAAGAAGGACACCACAGTGCCCTCGGTCACCGCTTACTCCTATGAGACGACGACTGCCCCGACGATCACCCTATACGTGACAGCGACCGATACGGACGGTAGCGGCATATCGGCTTATGCTATATCGGGCGACTGCGCCTCGAAAAGCCAGGCGACTTCGCCGATTACAGTTACCCTAACGAATGCGGCCGCAGTTAACACCATATCCATCGTCGTGACCGACGCCGCTGGCAACGCTACCACGAAGAACGCTACCATCAACCCTGCAACGACGACGGGCGGAGCATCCTTCTCCCTCTCCACCCCGACCTCTGTCACCCCCCGCTCCATCCTATCCTCCATAGGCTCGGCCATAGGCTCCGCCTTCTCGAGGAGCACGAGCAGCATGGGAAGCGCCTCGGGGGCGGCGGCCACCGATCCAATCACCACAGAAGCCGCCTGGGTCCAGCCTAAGGCTAGCGCTACTAAGGCTCCGGCCGAAGCCAAGGCGACTAGGCCGACTAGCGCCTTCGCCTCTCCCCGATCCGAAAGCGCCCAGGCCAAGGCCGCAGCGCTAGCCAAGGATATCGAGGCAACGAGTAAGCGGGCCCAAGGAGCCGATGCTGTAGCGCAGCCTGCAAGGGTCACGACCAGGGACGTCTCGGCGCCCTGGGCTGAACCAGCCCAGGAGATGAAAGGCGACAGCCAGGTTACTGATCAATCATTAGACCTAGACTCCGTGGCGACGCGGGTCTCCTACTCCCCGTCGCCCGCAAGCGCCGCCCAGGCTGCGGCGCCCCAGGCAACAGGCGCAGCGCCTTCGACCCAGGCGCCCTCAGGCGACGCCCCGGCCCCTGACGGCATGCGGAACTCCCGCGCGCCAGTGGCCGCCGGCCTACCCAGGAACCCGGACGGCCGCGCGGGGAAGGAGGAGGAGGAAGTGGAGGAGTAACTGAGAAGAGGTAATCTAGAATCCAAAATCCAGAATATAGTGGAGCTGGCGGTTCTAACGATGCCGTGAGCGAGCTGCCCGAGTTTCGGCGCCTCTCACCCCGCCTTCGCTAGCGCCACCCGCCATCAGCTACTGGCTACTGACTTCTGGATTCTGGCTCCCGGATTCTTCTTTTCTTCTTCTTTGCGCTATACTTGCCCTTATAAAGGCAATATCCATAGAGTCCAGGCTGGCTCGTGGCCGCCTACGAAAGGTAGATAAGATGAACGTTAAGAAGCTTGCCGTTCTCGCTTCATTCGCTATCGCCCTGGCCTCCGCGGCTTACGCGGCGCCCGTCGTCGTGGTATTCGTGGACGGCGACGCTCAGGTCCAGTCCGGCTCGACCTGGAAGAAGCTTGACTTCGACGCTAAGTTCGACTCTGCCCAGACGGTCAGGCTCGGCAAGGGCGCCGTGCTCGAGCTGCAGGGCCAGTCAGGCTCAGTCGTCGCCATAGCGGCGCCCGGCACCTACGTCGTCGACGCGCTCCTCAAGCCCAAGAAGGAAGGCTCGGCCCTGGCCGCCGTGGCCGGTAAGCTGGAGAAGATAGCAAAGGGCGGCCCCAAGGACGTGACGGTCGCGGGAGTCCGCGGCTCCGAGGCCGTCGTAGCCAAGGGCACCATGTGGGCCGGCGGCACCATGGAGGCCGACGAGGCGTCCAAGGCAGCCTTCGAGCAGGCCAAGGCCGGCGACCACGCAGCCGCCTACAAGACCTACATGGAGGCCTACGGCCTCTACTCGGAAGCCTCCGACCCCACCGGCGCGGCCCGCGCGGTCTATAGCGCCTCGCTGTCAGCCCTGGCCTCGGGCTCCGGCGCCCGCGCCCTGGCCGCCCTGCGCCTAGCAGCCCCCGAGGACGCCGGCGCCCTACGCGGCTCCTACGCCCTGGCCCTGGCCGCCCTATCCGCCCGTTACGGCGCCGCCGCCGACGCCAAGGCCCTACTGTCAAAGGCCATCGGCGCCGGCTGGTTCGACGACCCCGCCTCCAAGGCCGACGCGGAGAGCCTCCTAGCCGGGCTCTAGTCCGTTTCGACGATGCACCGTGGCCGCGCGACGCGAATCGCGCGGCCTTTTTTTAAACTTCCGCTACTTGTATAGTACTATTCTACGCATTATACTATGCATAGAGGTTAATCCTATGCTTGTAGATTGCGACAGGCTCGTCCCCATCACTAGGCTCCAGAAAGAGCTCACCCGTACCGTACGCGAGGTAGCCGAGTCCGGAGAACCCATCGTCATCCAGAAGAACAACGAGCTCGAAGCCGTGCTCATGCCCTTCGATACCTACAGGCGCCTCGCCGATATCGACGAGATGCTCGAATACCTGGAGATAGGCGATATGGTGGCGGAACGCTCCGCTCGCTATGACCCCGAGGCCTCTATCCCCTGGTCCAAGCTCAAGGGCTAGGCATGCCCTACTCGGTATCGTTCATACCCGAGGCCGCGGCCGAATATAAGGCCCTTGACGGCAGCGTCCACGTCTCCGTGGCTAAGCGCATCGATGAACTCGAGGCCAACCCCTTCCTGGGCCATCGCCTCGGCAACCGTCACGGCATGGACCTGAGCGGCTTCTTCAAGCTCTACGCGCATCACAGGCAATACCGTATCGTCTATCGCTTGCTCGGATCCGAGTCTATCGAGGTAATAGAGATATGGGGCCTAGGTAAGCGAGAAAAAGAGGCCGTCTACCGAGCCTTGGCTCATCGACTGCGGAAGAGCCAGGAGTAAGTCCATGCTTGCCAGATGTGTACGATGTAGTTAAGCTATACACATAAGGAGGCCGCTCGATGCGTACCAACATCGTCATAGACGACGAGCTGATGGCCCGGGCCATGGACGCGGCGGAAGCCGCCACCAAGCGGGAGACGGTCGAGACGGCGTTGCGCCTCCTCATAGCCATGAAGGCCCAGGAAGGACTCCGCGCCTTGCGCGGCGGCCTCGCCTGGCAGGGCGACCTCGAGTCCATGAGGCTGGACGGTTGATTCTCGCCGATACCTCGGCCTGGATCGACTACCTGCGCGGCGTGGACGCCCCGCACGTCGAATCCCTCGACCGCGCCCTGCGGAGCGATCGGGTCGCCATAGGAGACCTCATCATAGCCGAATTCCTACAGGGGTTCCGCGAGGGTTCCGACCTGGCGGCGGCCCGCCGCATCGTCGATAGCCTGGAGTACTTCGATATGGTCGGCAGGGACATAGCCGAGCGAGCGGCGGCCAACTACCGCCTGCTCAGGACCGGCGGGGTCACGGTCCGCAAGACCATCGATGTCATCATAGCCACCTTCTGCATCCAACGAGGGATGGCCCTCATACACAACGACAGGGACTTCGATCCCATGGAGGCGCGGCTCGGCCTCCGCGTCGTCCGGGCCCTGCCCTAGCCCGCCATGCTCGTAGACGCGCACTTCCACGCCGACGGCCTGGCCGCGGCCCGTCCCGGCTTCGCCTCCGACTACCGAGCCCTGGGCGTGCTGGGCCTGGCCTCGGCTCATACGGCGGCCAACCTCGCGCGCGGCCGCTCGCTCATGGCAGACGCAGGCCCCTGCCTCTTCTCCTTCGGCATACACCCGCAGCTGCCCGTCCTGGACGAGGCAGAGGCGCTTGCCGCCGCTGCCATGGGCGGCGCGATAGCGGCCGTGGGCGAGTGCGGCTTCGACTTCTACGATGACGATAACGGCATGCCCCGGACGCCCGCCAACGAGGCGCGCCAGAGAGAGGCCTTCGAGTTACAGCTCGAACTAGCCGAGCGTGCCGGCCTGCCCCTTGTCATTCACCTACGGGCGGCCCTCGACCTGGCCTTCGCCTACGCCAGGCGGCTCGCGCGCCTCGAGTCCGTCATATTCCATTCCTGGCCCGGGCCGGCCAACGAGGCGCTGGCCCTGCTCGCGCGCTGCCCGAACGCGCTCTTCTCCTTCGGCGGCTCCGTGCTCAACGGCAACAAGAAGGCTCGCGCGAGCGCGGCGGCGCTGCCCGCTAGCGCCCTCCTCACGGAGACCGACGCGCCCTTCCAGCCCCCGCGAACGGCGCCCCGTCCGGGCGCGCGCCTCCTACGCCCCTACTCCTCGCAGGCGGACCTGCGCTTGACCTTGGCGGAGCTAGCCGCGCTACGGGGCTGCGCGCCCGTGGCCGTCGAGGAGGCCGTCGAACTGAATTTCAGGAGGACCTTCAGCCATGCCCTTTAGCGACCGCACGGCCGTCCTAGTCGGCCACGATGGCATAGTCGCCCTCGAGAGGGCCCGAGCCTGCGTCTTCGGCCTGGGGGGCGTGGGGGCCGCGGCCGCCATGGACCTCGTGCGCGCGGGCGTGGGCGGGCTCGTCGTCGTCGACTTCGACGAGGTAACTGAATCGAACCTCAACAGGCTCTACTTCGGGTACTCAGGCGAGCTAGGCCGGCCCAAGATAGAGGCCTTCGCCGACTACGCCCGGCGCGTCAACCCGGGGGTTCAGCTCGAGGCCGTAGGCGCCCTGGTGCGAGGCGCCGAGGCCGCCGACCGGATACCCGAGGGCTGCGACTTCTACCTGGACTGCATAGACACCCTGAGCCCCAAGGTCAACCTGATGGCGGCCCTGGCGCGGCGGGGACTGCCCTTCGCGTCGGCCATGGGCACCGCCGGCCGCCTGGCCCCGGAACGCCTCAAGGTAGGCTCGCTATGGGACGCTACCGGCTGCCCCCTGGCCTCCGACGTGCGCAAGCGCCTTCGCCGCCAGGGCTTCGGGCCGCCGGGCGTGGCCTACGCCGCCTTCGGCTCCATGGGCGTCTCCCTACCGGCGGCCTTCGACTGCGTCTGGTCAGACGAGCCGCCGGTGCCGCCAGCCCCGCCGCCGGGGGGCCTCAAGGCGGGAGACGTGGTCGACGGCGTCCGCATCCGCGCGGTGCAGGGCTCAGGTCCCTGTGTCCCCCAGGCCGCCGGCCACATAATCGCCAGCCTGGCCGTGAGGCGGATAGTAGGGTCGGACGCGCCCTAAGGCCCCATCCCTCCCGAGCGCTCCGAGCGCTCCGAGCGCCCGATCAGGCGAGCATCTCCAGGAGCACGGCGTGCCAATGGCGCTCGGGTATGCGGCCGAGCCGCTCGCCGAGGCGCGCCTTGTCGACGGTACGGAGCTGATCGAGCAGTATGGTGGCCTGTTTCCCTCCGAATACCAGCTGGGGACGGCAGCCAAGGGGATGGGCCTTGCTGGTCAGGGGAGCGACGATGACCCTGGGCAAGGCCGCGTTCATGTCATCGGGTGAAATAACCAAGGCCGGCCGAGTCTTCCTAATCTCGGAGCCGACTGTCGGGTCCAGATTGACCCAGTAGACATCGCCTCGCCTTACCATTCCCAGTCTCCGCTCCCGGACTCCCAGTCGACCGTCTCGGCGACGGCCCAAGCCGCGGCCTCGGCATCCGCAGGATCGGCTCTCGGTACAGTTTGTCCCTTATCCGCGGTCATCGATCCCTGCCCGAACCAGCCCTGCCGCGGCCGCGCGGGCTTCTCGAGGACGAGGGCCTCTCCATCCAGGCGTAGATCTACCTCCTGGCCTATTCCGCAGGCCGCGAGGAGAGAGGCGGGAATGATTATGCCCCTGGAATTGCCTATCTTGCGAATCGTCGCGCGCATTGGCCCTCCACTTGTTATAACAATGATAGTACTTTAAGAGTTCACCGTCAACTGCGGACGAGAGCCTTTTTCAACAGTCGGTAGCTTTTGAAAGAGACTTACTTATCGAGTATCATTGCTACAACGACTCCGATTGCGTTATTCGGATTGTCTCAGCTAGAAGCGATACAAGAAGGAGGCTATAGTATTTATTTCTCTCGTAAGACGGGAAGCTGGGCCATTCTCACCGTCGCTTTCATCGCCGTATTCCTAGTCGCCCCGGCAGTCGCCGACCCGGCAGTCGCCGCCCCAGTTGGTGCCGACCCTTCGACAGTAGCCCCAGAGAGCGCGTACGCGGGCATGGACGGCGAAATCCTCTCTGCCTTGCGGGAGGCCCTCGAACGGGCCGAGGACTCGCCGGAGGCGACGCGCCTAGCCATAGGGCTCCTCGAGTCCCGGTACCCTGAGACCGAGCCGAGGCCGGCCATGGCGAAGGCCTTCAGGGCTACCCTCCGGGGGCTCGAGGGCAAGCACGCGCCGGGCCTCGTCGAGGCCCACCCCGAGTCCCTGGAGCTGCGTTTCATGCGCTACGCTTTCTTCTCCCAGCTACCTATAGTCTTCGGCGTGCGGCGTTTCGTCGAACCCGACCGAGCGGCCCTGCTCGGGCTCCTCGAGGCCGGGGCCGACCCCATGGTGCCGCGCGACCAGCGCGAGGGGATGATAGCCTGGCTCCTGGCCGCGGGGGGCATCACCGGTCGCGACCGGGCCCGGCTCCTGGCTCTTACGCCTTAGCCGCCGGCCCCCATCGGACGGCGGTGGCCGCCCAGGTATAGCCGGTACCGGCCCCCAGGAGCACGGCCAGGTCGCCGTCCTTGAGGCGCCCGGCTCGCTCGCCCTCGATCAAGGCCATGAAGGCGTCGGCGGACTGGCAGTGGCCGAAGTCCTCGAGCAGGTAGGACTGGTCCTCCCGCAGCCCGAGCCGGACGAGTAGGCTCTGGAGTATGGAGCGCTTCATGAAGATAGGCGCCAGGAAGTCTATGCGCCCGGGCGATCCGCTCAGCTCGGCTGCCTCGAGCGCTACCTTAGCGAAGTTATCCATGCTGATGGGATCGAGGCGCTCCTTCATGGACGCCGGATCGGCCACGTCCAGGCTACGCGAGGGTCGGTCGAGCGCCTCGAGGTCGTCCCAGCGCCTGGAGCCGATACCGTACGCGGCCACGTCGGCGGCGAAGCGGCCGTCCGTTATCATCTTGGTACCTAGTATGACGTTACGGTCGGCGTCCCGCTCAAGGAGGACAGCGGCGGCGCCGTCGCCGAAGTTGAACATGAAGCGCGTACGCTGGTTCGACAGGTCGACCACGTCCGTCTCCCTGCTCGCGGTGAAGAGGAGGACGCGCCTGAGCGCCGGGTCGGCCTGCATCATCGCCTTGAGGACCTTGAGAGACCAGACGCCGGCCGAGCACAGGTTATGTATCTCGAAGGCGTTGGCGTTGACGGCGCCGAGGCGATGGGCCACGTGGGCGGCTATGTTAAAGAGGTAATAATCCTTGTACTCGCTACCGCAGTAGACGACCAGGTCGAGCCCGGCCGGGTCCAGGTCGCCGAGGGCCCGTCGGCAGGCGGTAAGGCCCATATCGCTCACCTGCTCCCCGGGGCCGGCCTTATGCCGCTGCCTGATGCCGAACTTGCCCTCGATGACGTCGCGAGGTATGCCCGAGGCGACGGCTAGGTAATCGCTCGCCTGGACGGCCTCCGGCACGTAGTACGCGAGTCGCCCTATGCCTATGCGGGTCTCGCCCTGGTCGTCGCTCACGGCCGCCTCCTCTCGTCGCTTCCCGTACATCATAGCGCGACGAGGCATGGCGCGCCAACGG
>CAZNNA010000009.1:0-13418 GCA_964573825.1 uncultured Treponemataceae bacterium | reverse complement strand
CGCGCCAACGGACGGCAGCGCCTGTATGGGCTTGTAGAAACATCCCGTTCGCGGTATATCTAAGCCCCAGGAGGATCGATGAGCCAGGGAGCCAAGAGCTGGGACGAGATAAACGCGCGCATAGCCTCGGGCGAGGCGGTCGTGGTAACCGCGGAGGAGGCCGCCGCCATGTCGTCGGAGCTGTCGCCGGCCGAGCTGGCGCGCAGGGTGGACGTGGTCACCACCGGTACCTTCGGGGCCATGTGCTCGTCGGGACTATTCATCAACTTCGGGCACCCGGAGCCTCCCATACGCATGGAGAGGGTGACCCTGGACGGGGTTCCGGCCTACGGCGGCATAGCCGCGGTCGACGCCTACCTCGGGGCGACCGAGGAGAGCCCGGGCGACCCGGCCTTCGGCGGGGCCCAGGTTATAGAGCGCCTCGTGCGTGGAGAGGAGGTACTCCTCAGGGCCTCGGGCAAGGGTACCGACTGCTACCCGAGGCGGGATGCGGAGGCGCGCGTGTCGAGGGATACGGTCAACGAGATGATCCTGGCCAATCCGCGCAACGCCTACCAGAACTATCCCGCGGCGACCAACTCCACCGCCAAGACCCTGCACACCTACATGGGAACCCTCCTACCGGGCTGCCTCAACGTCAACTACTCGACCTCAGGCTGCCTCTCTCCGCTCTTGAACGATCCGGATATGCGTACCATAGGCGTGGGCACGCCCGTCTTCCTGGGAGGCGCCCGGGGCTCCGTGGCCTGGAACGGCACCCAGTTCAACACCTCCAAGCCCAGGAACGAGCGGGGCATACCGCTGTCCAACGCCGCCACGCTCATGCTCGTGGGCGACGCCAAGGAGATGAGCGCCGACTGGCTACGCGCGGCCTACTACGAGCGCTACGGCACCACGCTCTACCTGGGCGTCGGCATAGCCATACCGGTCCTCGACGAGGACCTGGCCTACCGCGTCTCCATCCGCGACGAGGACATCGTGACCACCGTCTGCGACTACGGCCTCGAGGGCCATCCCGGCATCGCCCGGGCCAGCTACGCCGAGCTCCGCTCGGGCGAGATGACGCTCAACGGCAAGCGCGCGAGGACGGCTCCCCTGTCGAGCCTCCGCAAGGCGCGCGAGCTGGCCCAGGAGCTCAAGCGGATCGTGGCCTCGGGGGCCTTCCCGCTGTCGCCCCCCTCGCGCCCCTTCCCCACGGGGACGACGGTACGGGCCCTCCGCGACGCGGGCCCCGACGGGAGGCGAGCGTGAAGCGTAACTACGTGCTTACCTACGGGGCTGAGACGGCCAACGAGCCGATAGTCTGGCGCCTCGTCAAGGACTTCGACCTCCGCGTCAACATCCTGCGAGCCGAGATATCGCCCGGGCAGGAGGGCAACCTCCTCGTGGAGATAGGCGTCGACGACGAGGCGTCCCTCGAGCGGGCCCTCGCGTGGCTCGGCTCCATAGGCGTAGGCTACTCGGGCGTCGCCAAGCGCATAGCCTGGGACGAGGACCGTTGCGTCGACTGCGGCGCCTGCACGGGCGTCTGCTTCTCGGGCGCGCTCGCGATGGATCGCTCGGACTGGAGCCTCGTCGTGGACCGAGACCTCTGCACCGCCTGCGGGCTCTGCGTGACCGCCTGCCCCTTCCGTTGCTTCAAGCTCGATTTCGGAGACTAGCCTGTACCGCGAGCGCTTCTACCGCGCGGCCACGGGGGACTCGGATAACCTTTCCGGCCCGGCCGACCGCTTCAGGCGGACGGAGGCCTCCCTCGGCGAGTCTGACCTCTGGATAGGCTACCGAGGCGGGCCGGGCGCCGCTGACGGCCCCCCCGAGGGCGACGTCGCCTCGACCGCCCTGCGCTCGCTCAGGCTGGAGCGCGTCGCCCTCGAGGCCTATGCCGCCTCGAGGAAGGGCTTCATCGATAGCCTCGAGCCGCTGGGCGACGACGAGTCGGCGCCGCCCGTGGCACGGGCCATGCTCGCCGCGGGCCTGGAGGCGGGCGTCGGTCCCATGGCCGCGGTCGCCGGCGCCCTGGCCGAGGCCGTAGGGCGAGCCCTCGCGCGGGAGTTCGCGATGTACGAGATAGTCGTGGAGAACGGGGGCGACCTCTGGCTATCGCTCCGCGAGCCCCTGGTGGCGGCCGTCTACGCGGGGCTATCGTCCCTGTCGGGAACCTTCGGCGTGCGCCTGGGGCCCGGCGAGTGGGGCCTCGGATGCTCCTCGGCCACGGTTGGCCCGTCGCTGAGCCTGGGCCAGGCCGACGCGGCCGTAGCCCTGGCTCGGGGAGGCGCCGCGGCCGACGCCTGGGCGACGGCCCTGGGTAACGCCTCGACGAGCCGCCTGGATCCGGGACGCGGCATCGCGGCGCTCCGGGCCGCCGGGAGGGGCCCCCTGGGCGCCCTGGTGGTGGCCGGGCCGGCCCTCGCAGCCGCGGGGGAGCTGACCCTGGCGCCCCTTGCCGGGCTTCCCGCCATGATCCCTCGCTAGGGAGCCTCGCTAGCCCTGCGGCGGCTGCTTGATAGCGCCATTAGCCAACAGAGCCACGACGGTCTGGACGGCAGACTCCGGTACGGCGCCGCCGTCGAAGACGCTATACTTGAGGGCGATAAAGTTGACTATGCCTATGAGGCTGTACGAAAGGGCCGTAAGGTCGACGTCGGCCACCTCGCCGCGCTCCTGGGCTTCCGCTAGGCGTCGGGCGTAGGCGTTGGCGAAGCCCTCGTAGTAGGCCTTGAAGGCGTCCTTGTCGACGAACTGGGCGTCCCAGACTATGCGGAAGAGCCCCTTGTGCTCCGCCACGAAGCCGAAGAACTCCCTGGCGCCTCGCTCCTCTATCTCGAGCCGGGTCCTGCAGCCCTCTAGGGCGGTCCGTATCCTGGCCTTGAGCCTATGGGACAGCTCGGTCATAAGGTACCTGAAGACCGAAAGCTTATCCTCGAAATAGATATAGAAGGTCCCCGGCGCCAGGTCGGCCCGGCCGGTGATATCGGATATGACGGTCTGGTAGTATCCCTTTTCGGCGAAGCAGTCCTCGGCGGCCCGGAGTATCCGTTCCTGGGTCTCGACGCCGCGCCTGGTCTTGGGCTCGTAGATCATGCCCTAGTGTAGCGGCAAGGGCGGCCTCGGGTCAAACGCCCGCGAATACCCCCCCCCCCGCGGGTATCCCGCGGATACACCGGCGGGCTATCGGCCGGGGCCATCCAGGAAATCGATAAGCAGGCGCCTGAAGTCCTCCGGGGCCTCGACCATGGGCGAGTGGCCTATGCCCTCGAGCCTTACGAGCCTGGCGTTCGCGTAGGCGGCGGCCGTCTCAACGGCCATGGCCTCGGTGATGATGACGTCGAGCTGGCCCCGGACGACGAGGACGGGCCCCGCGTAGGCTCCCGCCCGGCTCCGGTAGTCGAAGCGCTCCAGGGCCCGCGCGTTGCCCGCGAAGGCGTGGCCGGCCATCCTCGAGCCCTCGTCGACGAGGGCCTCCAGGAAGGCCTCGTCCTTGAGCGCGGGGACCACGGCGGCCAGGCCCCTCTTCAAGAAATCCCGGTTACTACGGTACAGCTCTATGTAGGGGTAATGCTCCTCGGGGGTCTTGAGGCCGGAAGGCGCGGCCCCGTCGATGAGCGCCAGGGCCGAGACGGACGCGGGGTGCCTGGCGGCCAGGGACATGGCCACCCCGCCCCCGAGGCTGTGCCCGACGAGGGCGTAGCGCCCGAGGCCCAGGGCCTCGGCGAAGGCCTTCACGTGGTCGGCGTAGGCGTCGAGGTCGGCCACGTCCAGGGCCTCGGACCCGCCGAAGTTGGGCATGTCCAGGGCGACGACCCTATGGCCGGGCAGGTCCATGGCGTCCCGCCACCAGAGGCAGGAGCCTAGGTTACCGTGCACGTAGAGCACGGCGGATCCCTCTCCCCGCTCGACGTAGCGCAGGCGCCTACCGAGAACGCTTACGAAGCGATAGTCCATGCCGTCCCCCTTATCCGTCGCGCGGCAGCCCGCGGCCGCGACGGAGATGCCCGTTACTAATATGAGCGCCGCTACGCTAGCCGCGACGCTCAGCGCGACCGGAGCCGCGGGCGCGAGCGACCGAGCTCGCGCCACGACCTAAAGCGCCTCGCCGAGGAAGCGCAGCAGCGCCTCGGCTACCGCCTCCGGATCCTCCACCACGACGGCGTGCCCGCAGCCGGGCAGCTCCTCGTAGCGAGCGCCGGGTACGCCCTCCGCTATGATGCGCGAATAGCGCGGCGGCTTCAAGATGTCCTCGGCGCCCGCCAGGGCCAGGCAGGGCGCGCGGAGGGCCTCGAGGTCCTTGGTCAGGTCTATGGCCAGGAAGGCGTCGCAGAGGCGGGCGAAGGCCTCGAAGTAGTCGCGCGGCAGCGAGGCGATAAGATCCTCCCGCGCCGCCAGGGCCGCCCCGTTGGCGGCGAGGTAGGTCGCCGAGTAGTTCCAGGGCACGATGCCCTTATAGAAGAGGCGCGGGTCGGCGAGGGCGGCCGCCCTCCAGGAGGCTATGACTGACCGCAACAGGGCGTCGGCCTCGCTGACCCCGTCGATGCAGGCCAGGGCCGCGCAGCGCCCCGGATAGTCCCGGGCGAAGGCCAGCGAGACCTCCGCCCCGTAGGAGGTCCCGACGCAGGCGACGCGCCCGAGCCCCAGGGCGTCGAGCAGAGCCGCCAGGTCGGCGGCGTGTAGCTCGAGCGAGTACAGCCCGGCCGGGCGGTCGGACAGGAGCTGGCCCCGGAAGTCGTGCGCTAGCACGGCGTAGCCGGCCCCGGCCAGGCGCGCCGAGACCGGGTCCCAATGGGCCAGGCTCATGCCTATGCCGTTGAGCAGGGCCACGACCCCGCGGGAGGACGCGGGGTCGCCCGTAAGCCGGTACTCGAGCCCGACGCCGCCGACCGAGACCCGCGGCATCGCTATATACCCAGGTAGGCCGATACCACGTGCGGGTTGCCGGCCAGGCCCGCCGCCGTGTCCTCCAGGACCACGGCCCCGTTCTCCATGACGTAGCCGCGGTCGATGGCCTTGAGGCTCTCGCGGACGTTCTGCTCGGTGACCAGGATGGCCACGTCCTTCTTGAGGAGGGCCAGGCGCTCGAAGACCTCGGCCACTATGGACGGCTGCAGGCCCAGCGACGGCTCGTCAAGGATGAGGAGCGATGGATTGGCCATGAGGGCCCTGCCTATTGCCACCATGCGCTGCTGGCCGCCGGACATGGTACCGACGAGCTGGGCGTAGCGCTCCTTGAGTATGGGGAAGAGCCCGAGCACGGTCTCCAGCTGCCTGGCCATCACTGCCTTGCCCCGGGGCACGAAGGCGGCCCCGAGCTGCAGGTTGTCGGCCACGCTCATTCCGGGGAAGAGCTCGCGCTCCTGCGGCACCAGGGCTATGCCGGCCCTGGCGACCTCGTGGACGCGCCTACCGTCTATGCGGGAGCCCTCGAAGCTCACCTCGCCGCCCGTGGGCCGTACCATGCCCATGATCGCGTTGATCAGGGTCGTCTTGCCCGCGCCGTTGGGGCCGAAGAGGCCGACGGATTCCTTGCCGACGGCCAGGTCGACGCCACGCAGCACGCGGAGCTTGCCGTAGCCGGCCTCGAGTCCCTTGACGTCGAGTATCATGCCGCGCCTCCTAGGTAGGCCTCTACGACCCGGGGATTCTTGGAGACCTCCTCGTAGGGGCCCTCCGCTATGAGCTCCCCGGCCTCGAGCACTATCACGCGCTGGGTCAGCTCGCGTATCACGCCCATGACATGCTCCACGACGCCGACGGCCATGCGGCGTTCCTTGGCTATGCGCTGGACCGTCGCTATCATCTGCTTGGTCTCGTCGCTGTTGAGCCCGGCCATGACCTCGTCCAGGAAGAGGACCTCGGGTTCGTTGGCCAGGGCCCTGGCTATCTCCATCTTCTTGATCTCCAGGATGGACAATTGGGTGGTATCCCGCCCGAGCCCCTCGAGCCCCAGCTCCGCGCATATCGCCTCGGCCGAGGCGCGGGCGGCCTTGAGGCCCTTGCCGCGGCTGAAGACCGCCCCGATCATCACGTTCTCGAGCACCGATAGGTTCTCCAAGGGATGGATGAGCTGGTAGGTCCGCGCGATCCCCAAGCGGCTCCGCTCGTGGGCCGGGGCGTAGGTGATGTCGCGCCCCTTGAACTCGACGCGGCCGGACGTGGGCATGAGTATGCCCGAGACCAGGTGTATGAAGGTGGTCTTGCCCGCCCCGTTGGGGCCGATGATACCCAGGATCTCGCCTTCCTCCATGCGGAAGGAGACGTCGTTGACGGCCACGAGGCCGGAGAAGGCCTTGGTCAGGCCGGTCGTCGTAAGCTTACTCATGGCTACCTCCCTCGCGGCCGCCCGCCTTGCCCGCCCCTCGCCTGGCCTTCCTGGCCAGGCCCAGGAGGCCCTTGGGCATGAAGAGAATGACGACGATGATGATGACGCCGTAGACCACGAGGTGGCCGTAGGGAATCTTGAGCTTGAGCCACTCGGAGGCCACGCCCAGGAGCACCGCTCCGGCCATGGGACCGACGGTGCTATGGATGCCGCCGAGCAGGGCCATGGCCAGGGGCAGCAGGGTGAAGTTGGCGTCGAAGGCCGTATCCGGCGTAGTGAAGCCGTAGGACTGCACCTGGATGGCCCCCATGAGGCCCTGCAGCGTCGAGGTGACCGTGAAGGCTATGAGCAGGTACTTGAAGATGTCCACCCCGCTCGAGCGCGCGCTCGTCTCGTCGTTGCGGATGGCGGTCAGGGCCAGGTGCAGCTTGCTCTTCTCGAAATAGGCCGAGGTGCCTATGGTGGCCAGGAGCCCGGCCAGGCAGAGCCAGTACAGGGCCTTGGCGTCGCCGCCGAAGATGACGGCCGGCAGCACCACGCCCTCGGGGCCGCCGGAGAAGTCGTGCAGGTTGTGCATCACGATGCGGAAGATCTCCATGAGGGCGAGCGTCGTTATGGAGAAGTACATGGCGCGTAGCCTGAGTATGGCGAAGCCCAGCGCGAAGGCGACGAGGCCCGCGAAGGCAGCCGCGAAGGCGATGCTCGCCAGCGGCCCCATGCCGCCCCGGAGCACGGCGAGGGCCGAGGCGTAGGAGCCCAGGCCGAAGAGCCCCGCTATGCCGAAGGATATCTGGCCCGAGCGGAGCAGCATGTCCCAGCTCACGGCCAGGGCCATGTAGGTCATGACGCTGCGCGCCACGTTGAGCGGGTACGCGCCCAGGAAGGCAGGCAGCGCCACGGCGAGCGCCGCCAGGGCCGCGGCCGCCAGGTAGGAGCCCTTGATCCTCATGCCTTCCTCCCCTTGACCGAGCGTCCGAGTATCACCGCGATGATGAGGACGAAGAAAACGATATCGGCCCATCCGCGGGTAGAGCGGAAGGCCTTGAGGAAATTCTCCGATATGCCGAGCAGGACGCTGGCGCCCAGGATGCCCGGGATGTTGCCTATGCCGGCCATGGCCACCAGGCAGAAGCTCTTCATGGTGAAGGGGCTTCCGACCGCCGGGAAGATGGCCGAGCGCGTGGTGAACATGGCACCCATCATGCCGATGAGGGCGCAGGCGAGCGCGAACACGAGCCCGTAGGTCCGGTCCACGTCTATGCCTACGATAGAGGCGCCGCGAGGGTTCTGGCCCACGGCCATGGCGGCCTTGCCGGTCACCGTCCGCGTCAGGAAGAGCCTGAGGCCCGCGGCCATGAGCGCGGCCACGGCGAGGAAGACGAAGTTATAGATGCCGAAGGACAGCTCGCCCACGTCCAGCGAGGCGGAGACGTACGAGAACGACATCTTCCTGGTCTGGGACGTGAAGGCCAGGTTGGCCAGCTGGGTCAGCGATATGGCCACGCCGAAGGTCAGGATCAGCTGGTTGAGCTCCGGCGCCTTGAGGGCCTGCCGTATGGTCAGGCGATAGAGGCCGAAGCCGAAGAGCGCGGTCGCTACGGCGACCGGCAGGAGCGCCAGGTATGGGTCTATCCCGAGCGCCGTGCAGAGGAAGTAGGTCCCGTAGGCGGCGACCATCATGATCTCGCCGTGGGCCAGGTTGACGATATGCACGATGCCCAGCACCAGGCCCATCGGTATGGCGATGGAGGCGTAGAGCCCGGCCGCCTGGAGGCCGTAGATCAGCACCGTCGGGCGCCACAGGATCAGGGCCGCCGCGACCGCCGCCAGGGCGGCCAGCGCGGCCAGGTAACGTTTGTTGACCATCTCCGTACCTTACTATGACAAGGATGGGCCGCCGTCCCGGGCGGCCGTGATGCCGGAGGGCCGGGTCCCCCGGGGGGAACCCGCCATCCCCCACCCAGGGGTCCAAGCCAGCAACCACATGGGGAAGGGGTGGACGGGCTTGGCCGTGGCCGACTCGAAGGGCCAGAGTACCTCCTGCCTACCCTTCTGCCACTGCAGTATCTTCTGGTTCTTGATTCCCTGGTGCTTGATGATGTTCGAGGGCGTGAAGGTGATGACCTGGCCGAGCGGCGAGTCGTAGTTGGTCGCCTCCAGGGCCTTGATCAGGGCCGCGGTATCGGTGCTGCCGGCCTTCTTCAGGGCGTCGGCCACGATGTAGACGGCCGAGTAGGACAGCGGGGCGAAGTAGGTCGCGGGCTCCGCCTTGTACTTGGCCACGAAGCCGTCGTAGAAGCGCTTGCTGGCCTTGGACACGTCGTTGACCGACGGGGCCCACATGCCGTACAGCATGACGTTATTGGCCAGGGGAGACTTGCCGAAGTCGGCCGGCCATCCGGGGGGCGCCCCGAGGTAGATGCCGGGGTTGAACTTCATGGCCTTGGCCTGCTCGAGCATCGGCAGGGCGTCGGCGTCGTAGCCGGCCCAGAGGAAGAGGTCGGGCTTGAAGTCCTTGGCGGCCTCGAGCATGGAGGCGTAGTCTCCGCCGCCCATGGCGGCGCTCTTGAAGGGGGCGCCGTCTACCGTGTAGCGGCCGTCGGAGCCGAACAGGGTCTTGGTCGCGTCCCAGGAGGCCTTGCCGAAGGCGCCTTCCTCGTAGGCCAGGAAGATCTTCTTGATCTTGACCGAGGGGTACTTCTTCTGGATGGCGTCCCAGCCCTCCGCGTAGCTAGCGCCCTGGTTATAGTCCCAGGGATGCAGGTGGAAGTACCAGTTGGCGTCGGCGCCCAGGGCCTCCTCGACCTTGTACGAGGCGGCGCCCGTGGCTACGACTACCTTGCCGTACTTCTTCATGGCCGGTATCTGCCCTAGCGCCACGCCGGAGGCCATGCCGCCTATGAGCACGTCGACCTTGTCCACCGTGACCAGCTTCTCGATGGCCGCGGCTCCCTTGTCCGCCTTGAGCTCGTCGTCTATGACGATGAGCTCGAGCTTGCGGCCGAGCACGCCGCCGGCGGCGTTGATCTCGTCGACGGCCTGCTGGGCGGCCATGCTGCCCTGCTTCCCGGTAATGTCCCCGAGCGGCCACGTGCCGCCGATCTTGATGGTCCCGCCCGCCTGGGCGAAGGCCGGGACTGCGAGCGCGGCGATGATGACGATCGCTAACGCTTTCTTCATTACTGCCCTCCTTGAGAACGTCGCGGTGCGCTATGCGCGCCGCAGTTCGACGGGGCGGCCGAGTGGCCGCGCCCGGGAATTCCTATTGAACGCCGAGTCCGGCGGCCGCTACCGGCCGCCGCCCGGTTACGCGCCCGCGGGCCCCCAGCGGACCACGGTGGCGGCCCAGACGAAGCCCAGGCCGGCGCCCACGAGCACGACGTTGTCGCCGTCCTTGACCTTGACGGCCTTTCGGCCGAGCTCTATCGACAGAAGCTGGTCGTTCTGGCCTATGTGTCCGTACTCGTCCAGGTAGGTGGTCCGCTCCTCGCCGAGGCCTAGCTCGGCTAGGATGGCGTCGTGCGCGCTCTTCTTGAAGTGAAGGACGGCCAGGTAGCCTATGTCCTTGCGCGACAAGCCGCCGGACAGGTCCAGAGCCCGGTCGATTACCCAATAGAAGTTAGGGAGCGTCCGCTCGGCCAGGCGGGCCTTGAAGCCAGGCTCGTCGGCCACGACGAAGGAGGCCTTGGCCTCGTCGCCGGCCCGGGGAGGCCAGGCCTTGGAACCGAGGACGGGCACCACACAGTCGAGGCTCAGGGAGCCGTCGCCCCGGAAGGCCGAGCCGAGCACCAGGTTCCTGCCGGCGCCCTTCCTGAGCACGCAGGCGGAGCCGCCCGAGCCTATGTCCATCATGAAGCGGGTGCTCGGCTCCGCCAGGTCTATGAGGTCGTTGTTGCGATAGCCGGACACCAGGAGCACGGTGGATAGATCCTCGCGCGACAGCATGAGGCTCTTGGCCACGTCTATGGCGGCCATCATGGAGCCGCACATGGCCTCCATGTCGAAGCTCCAGGCGCGGCTCGCGCCTAGGCGGTCGGCCACGTAGAGCCCGGCCAGCCAGCAGGGGTGATCCTTATGCTGGGCGCCGCACCATATCACGAGGTCCACGTCGATCGGAGCGATGCCCGCGTCGGCCAGCGCGGCCCGGGCGGCCTTGAGGCCCATCTCGGCCGTCGTGTCCTCGGGGCCGGCCACGGGCTTGCGGCGTACGCCGAATTTCTCCGACACGACCGGCTCGGGCACGCCGGTGGCCGCCGCCAGATCGGCGGCCGTCATATAGGTCTCGGGAAGGTAGGTTCCAATGCCAACGATGCCGACGCTCATTCCCGCTCCTGTTTCAAGTGAATCATCTCTCATTCATATGATTCGCCAACTTTACGATTACGTCAAGCGAAATCTATCGCTATCTCGCTACGCCATCGCTCCCGACCCCAGGCCGCTAGATTTTCTATTGTCAATTCAGCCCAGCGGCTCTATACTGCGAATGGGTGAGATGAATCATCTCTCATTTTTCCTGACGGAGACGCCGATGCCCAAGGAACCGAGCGATACAAAGAACCGGCTCATAGCGAGCGCGCTGGGGCTCTTCGCCTCGAGCTGGTACTCGTCGGTATCGGTCGCGGAGATATGCCGCGCCGCGGGCCTGTCTAACGGCGTCTTCTATAGGTACTTCAAGAGCAAGGAAGAGCTCATACTCCATATCCTCGAAGACGTCATCGAGCGCATAGAGCTGGCCCTGGGAGCGGTGGCCGGAGACGACATGAGCTCCAGGCTCGAGAGCATGACCGACATCCTCTTCCGCTTCTCGGCCGAGCACCCCGACCTTATCACCGTCTTCCGCGAAGGGCAGTACCGCTTCCTGGAGTACGAGCGGCGGTTGACGGACATGTACCGGCGCATCCTGTCGCGCATCCTGGGCAGGCCCGCCGGCGTCGCCGAATACCTCGTCGGCATAGGCGGGCTACGCTTCGCGGCGGTACGGTCGGCCCTGCAAGGCCAGCCCATATCGGTCCGCTCGCTCGGCGACATGGCCGCCTACGGAACCTTCCCGAGCCTCTCCTGGGATCCGGGCAGGGTCTTCGGCATCACTGTCAACCCGCCGGCCATGGTCCTGTCGGGCTCGAGCCGGGACCGACTCCTCAAGGCAGGCAAGCGGCTCCTCGGCGAGAAAGGGTACCACGCGGTCAATATCCACGAGATAACCGACGCTGCCGACCTGTCGGTCGGGGCCTTCTATAAGCACTTCGATAGCAAGGAAAGCTTCTTCAGGGAGCAGATCCTATCGGTAGGGCGCGAGGTCAGGCACTTCATAAGCTCCCATCTCTCGCCCGGCCTCAACCGGCTGGAGACGGAGATGCAGGGCATCTTCCTATTCGGCGTCTACCTGTCCCTGGACCACTGGTGCTACGACCTCGTGCGCGAGTGCGAGTTCGTGGCCCCCGATACGGCGCGGGAGTACTACGAGGCCTTCAAGCGCGGCTACCTGCGGATGGGCGCCGAGGGCATGGACCAGGCGGCGGTCGCCTCGGATCCCGCCTACCTCAACAGCGCCGTGGAGTATCTCATAGGCATATCGCATTACTTCGGCCTCGAGGTGGCCTTCGACGAGTCGCCGCACAACGCGCGCGCCATAGTCGAGGGCATAGGAGACTACCTCTCCCGAGGCCTATCGAGCGGGCGCTAGGCGCCCAGGCGGAGGCTGCATGGCAAAGGCGATGATAGCGGGCACGGGCGCGTACGCTCCCGGGGAGCCCATAGGCAACGAGGAGCTCAAGCGGCTCGCGGGCATAGAATTCGACGCTGACCGGCTACGGGAGCGCATAGGCATAGAGAGCCGGCACGTGGCCAGGCTCCGCGGCATCGACGAGACGACGGCGGACTTCGCCGAGAAGGCCGCCCGCGCGGCGCTCGCCGACGCCGGCGCCGCGCCGTCTGACGTAGACCTGTTCATCGTAGGTACCGACACGCCGGAGTACGTGAGCCCGGCCACGGCCATACTCCTGCAGGGACGGCTCCAGGGCGGACAGCGCGACGCCTGCGCCTTCGACGTCGGCGCCTCCTGCGCCAGCTTCGTGACGGCCCTGGACGCGGCCGCGCGCATGATGGCCGGCGACCCCGCGATGCGGACGGCGCTCGTCGTCGGCGTGTATAACATGCCGGCCCACGTTCGCCCCGGCGACGCCTTCGGCTTCTCCATCTTCGCCGACGGCGCGGGCGCCTTCGTGCTCAGGCGCGTCGAGGACTCGGAGCGCTCTGGCTACCTGCGGGGCCGCTTCGTGGCCGACGGTACCCAGTGGGACTACGTGGGCGTCTACGCGGGAGGCACCCGCAGGCCGGTCACGCGGGAGCTCCTCGAGGCCGGGACCTACGGACTCGAGCTCCTGAAGCGCCTGCCAGGCGACCGGAACCTCAAGCTCTGGCCGCCCGTGATACGATCGCTCTGCGAGTCCGGCGGCGTGCCGCTCGAGTCCGTGGGCGCCTTCGTCCTGACCCAGATCAACCGCGGCGTCATCCACGACGTCATGGACGAGCTCGGCCGCCCCAGGGAGCTAGCCCCCACGGCCATGGAGCGCTACGGCTACACGGGCTCGGCCTGCGTGCCCATGGCCTTCCACCACGCGGTCAAGGACGGCCGCATACGCCGGGGCGAGCCGGTCGTTTTCTGCGCCAGCGGCGCAGGACTGGCCGTAGGGGCCAATCTCTTCACCTACTGACGCGGACACTAGCGGGCGCCGAGGCGCGCCCGGCGAGGAGCATACGGATATGAGTAAATGGGATGACGAATACAAGGCTCGCCTGCGCTCGGCGGACGAGGCCGTACGCTGCATCGAGTCGGGCTACGACGTGGTCGTGGCCCAGTGCGCCAGCGAGCCGCAGGCCACCATGGCCCGCCTCCATACCCTGGCGCCCGGCGTCAGGGACGTGCGGGTCTTCTCGGTGCTGACCATGAAGCCCTACGACTTCTACATGAGGCCCGAGATGCGGGGGCACTTCGAGCTGGCCAGCTGGTTCCACGCGCCCGGCTCCCGGGCCGCCCTCAAGGCCGGCGCCGGCACGGTGACCTACGTGCCGAACATGCTCCACCGCTCGGCCGCCGACCGCATCA
>CAZNNA010000008.1:15080-25266 GCA_964573825.1 uncultured Treponemataceae bacterium | reverse complement strand
TGCAACCTGGCCTGCTACGGCGGCGTAATCCCGAGCGAGGCCAACATGCGCACGCTCGTCGAGGTCAGGGACCTCTGCCGCAAGGAGACGGGCCTGGCCCTGGGCCTCCTGTCGGGCGGGAACAGCGCCAACCTGCCCCTCCTGGCCGCGGGCGGCATGCCGGCGGCCGTCAACCACCTGCGCATAGGCGAGGCCATGGTCCTCGGGCGCAACGTACTCGACCGCAGCCCCTGGCCGGGCACCAGGCAGGACACCTTCCGCGCCGTCGCCGAGGTCATCGAGGTGGCCAAGAAGCCCTCCGTGCCCATAGGCGCGCGAGGCCAGGACGCCTTCGGGGGTACGACCGACTTCGCGGACCGCGGCGTGCGGACGCGCGCCATCTGCGCCATCGGGCGGCAGGACGTCGCCGTGGACGGCCTTACCCCCGAGGATCCCGGCATGGCCGTGCTCGGCGGCAGCTCCGATCACCTCATCCTGGACGTAGAGGACGCGGCCATGGACGTACGGGTGGGAGACGAGATAGGATTCACGCCGGGCTACGGGGCGCTCCTGGCGCTCTCGACGTCGCCCTACGTGTCTAAGGTCATCCGAGAGGAATAAGATGCTCTACCAGACCCACGCGCGGGTTCACCTGGGAAACATCCGCGCCAACATAGAAGGCATACGCAAGGCCATCGGCCCGGGCAGGAAGATGCTCATAGCGGTCAAGGCCAACGCCTACGGCCACGGCGCCGTCGAGGTGTCGCGCATGGCCGAGCGCATAGGCGTAGACTGGCTCGGCGTGGCGACGGTCCCCGAGGGCCTGGAGCTACGCGCCGCGGGCGTGCGCCTGCCCATACTCAAGCTGAGCCACGCCTTTCCCGAGGAGATGGCGGCCGCCGTCGACAACGGCCTAACGCTCGCCGTCGAGAGCGAGGCGACGGCGCGGGCCCTGGAATCGGTCTGCGCCGCCCGCGGCCGCAGGGCACGCGTACACCTCAAGGTGGACACCGGCATGGGCCGCATAGGCGTCGCGGCGGGCGAGGCGCCGGCCCTGGCGGCCCTCGTCGAGCGCTCCTGCCCCTCGCTCTACCTCGAGGGCGTCTTTACCCACCTGCCCGTGAGCGACGAGGGCGACCAGGCCTTTACCAAGGCCCAGCTCGCCCGCTTCCGCGACGTCGTCGAGGCGGTTAACCGGGCCATAGGCCGCCGCGTCGACCTGGCCCACTGCGCCAACTCGGGGGCGGTGCTCGGCCACGGGGAATCCTACCTGGACATGGTCAGGCCCGGCATCATGATATACGGCTTCTACCCCGACGAGGGCACGCCCCGGACCATAGCCCTACGTCCCGGCATGAGCCTTAAGACCCGCGTCTCCTTCATTAAGAGGGTGACCGCGGGCCAGAGCGTCGGCTACGGAAGAACCTGGGTGGCGGAGCGCGACGGCTTCGTGGCCACGATCCCGGCAGGCTACGCCGACGGCTTCAACCGCCTCTTCTCGAACCGCGGGCGCGCCCTCATAGGCGGCCGCTCGTACCCGATAGCCGGCCGCGTATGCATGGACCAGAGCATGCTCGACCTGGGGCCGGAGACCGACGTACGGGTAGGCGACGAGGTCGTGTTACTCGGGCGCTCGGGGAGCGAGGAGATAGACTGCTACGAGTGGGCCAAGGCCCTGGGGACCATTACGTACGAGGTCACCTGCCAGGTCAACGCCCGCGTGACCCGCTACTACGACGAGTACTAGGCACACATGCATAGATCGAGCAAGGAACGGGCGGTCGGCGTCGCGCTGACCGCCGCGAGCGCCGCCCTCTTCGGGCTCCTGCCGCTCTGGACGAGGAGCGCCCGCGCCGGGGGCTTCAGCCCCGAGGCCATCCTGGTGTTCCGCTTCGCCTTCGCTGCCGCGGCCTCGGCCGCGACCCTGCTCGCGCGCCGTCGCCCGCTCGGGCTGCCGCGCCGCTCCGTCGCCCCGCTGGCCTTCGCCGGCCTGGCCGGCTACGCCGGCACGGCGCTCCTCCTCTTCCTATCCTACGAGCGCATACCGAGCGGCGCCTCCACGACCATACACTTCCTCTTCCCGGCCATAGTCGCCGGGTTCGGCCTGGCCACGGGGCGCGAGCGCCCCGCGCCGACCCTGCTCGGAGGCATAGCCCTCGGGCTCGCGGGGCTCGCCCTGGCGGTCGAGCCCTGGAAGGGAGCCTTCGACGCGGCGGGAGTGACGCTGGCCGTGGGCTCGGCCTTCACCTACGCGCTCTACATCGCCTGCGTGGCCGATCCTCGGCTAGCGGGCCTCGAGCGCATCAGGCTGGCGCTCTGGATAGCCATCTTCTCCGGCGCGGGTATACTGGCCTGGGCGCTGCCGAGCGGCCGCTTCGTCGTAGGAGCGGGGCTCGGGGCCTGGCTGGCCATGGCCGGCATGGGGCTCTTCTCCACGTTCCTGGCGATCGCGGCCTTCGCTCAGGGCATCAGGCTCATAGGGCCTACGACGGCCTCGATCCTGAGTACCTTCGAGCCGCTGACGGCCCTGGCGATGGGCATCCTCTTCCTGGGAGAACGGCCGGGTCCCCTCTTCGCGCTGGGAGCGGCCATGATCCTGGCCTCGGCCCTGGTAGCGGCCGCGGCGAAGCGGGGCGAGCGCTAGTCGTCCAGCTTGATGGAGCGCTTGGCGGGGTCGACGGCCTGGCGGTACATGATGGCCACGTGGCCTATGACGCGCACGAGCTCGGCGCCGGCCTTCTCCGCCAGTTCCCTGGCCAGTTCCTTGCGCTCGCCCTTGAAGTCGATGAAGCGCAGCTTGATGAGCTCGTGGTCGGCCAGCGCACGGTCGAGGGCCTCGGAGACGCCCTCGGCGGGACCGGCCTTGCCGAGATGCACGACGGGATCGAGGCCGTTGGCGAGGGACGACAGCCTAGCGCGCTGCTTTGAGCTGAGCATGGGGGCCTCCTTGGCCTTGAGCGTAGCTAGAAACGCCTGAGGAGCCCGAGCAGCAGGCCCATGAGCAGGCCGAGCGTCACCCTGGTTCCGATAAGCGCGATGGCCCCGGTCACGAGGCCCTGCATGTAATTGACTATCCTGTCCTTATAGACGAGGCGCTTGATGCGCCAGAGGACGGGGTTGATGATGGCGTCGACGGTCCGCCAGGCCGGATGCAGGCTGTTCCATCGGGCCGCGTATGCGACGATGCGCGCCGCCACCAGGATGGAGAAGAAGCTCAGGAGGAAGGCCACGGGCGACCATAGAACCTCGATGACGAGGGACAGGCCCACGCCGACGCTGAGCGCGCCGTAGGAGGCGACCGTCAGGATACGAGACAATCCGGAGAGGGCCGCCAGGGCGACGATGGGCGAGAAGTCGACGTTGCCCGCCCTCAGGAAGCGTATACGCTTCCAGAGATCCAGGTATGGATCGGTGACCCGGGAGACGAGCTCGCCGGAGCGCCCGAGCGACGAGGCAGGGAACCAGGACATCAGTATCCTGGCTACGCAGACGAGCATATAGATAGAGGTACCGGCTCCGAGGAGCCGCAGGACGGTCGAAACTACGGGCATGCATTACTCCAGACGAAGGTAAAGGATAGTGAAGAACGCGCCGCCGAGGCAATCCCTATAGCGGATTGCATCCCGATTACGGTTCTAGGCGCTGCAGCTCGAGCATCTTCCGCCTGAGCTCGAGGGCCGCTACGGCCGTATCGCGGTTCTCGCGGGCCGGATCGAAGAACGGATTGAGCCTGAGCGACTCGTTCCAATAGCCGATGGCCAGCTCCAGGTCTCCCGCGGCGTAAGCGTCCAGCCCCTGCAGGTAGAGGGTATCCGCCTTGGCGGCCCTGTCGGCGCGCCCCAGGTCGCCCATCTCGAAGCGGGCGGCCACGCTCATCCGGTGGAGCGGAGAGAACTGCGTCGTCAGGTCCAGGGTATAGTTGACCTCGAGGGTCAGCGGCGAGAAGTCGAGGGCCGCCCCGACGCTCAGCCGGGGGTTGCCGCCCTTGAGGAGGAAGCCCGCGTTGAGGCGCCAGAAGTCGGTAATGGTCATCCGGTAGCCGACGCCCCAGTAGGGCCGCGCGCTCTTGCTCGGATCGGCTAGGTTGATGGGGAAGCTCAGGTCGGCGGACAGCTCTATGGGCTTCAAGAAGGTATAGGCTATGCCCGCGGTGGCCACGGTCGGCAAGGGATCTCCGGCGACGGGCAGGCCGACGTTCTTGAGGGCCAGGCCGAAGGAGGCGTTCTTCTGGCGCGACGAATAGAGCTTGAGGAAGTTAAAGCGCGTAAGGAGGCCGAAGTCCGCCATCACGGCTACGGCCGACTGGCCGGCTCCCGATCCGGGGATGACGCTTCCCGCGTCGTCGCTGTAGTTGGGCATGGCCCGATAGGCAAACTTAGCGCTCGCGCCCACGGCCAGCCCGTAGAAGTAGTAACCCGGGAAGAGGTGGATAGAGGCATTGGCCACGCCAATGGCCTCCGAGTAGTAGCCCGTGGCGAGGCGGTAGCCGAAGTCGTCGTACTCGGTGAAGGGCAGGTAGAGCCACTTACCGCCGATCGACAGCCCGAGCGAACCCAGGCGCATGGTATAGACGGCCGCCTCGATGCGCGTATCGGCTATCCAGTTGTTATGGAAGAAGGCGAACTGGGTCTGGTCCTGGATACAGCTAGCGGCCGGGTTGAGATCCAGGAAGGAGGCGTCGGAGGCTACCGCGGTAAAGGCCATGCCCATGCTCTCGGCGCTGCCGCCCATGGGCACGAGGGTGGAGAGGAAGGTAGTCAGGCCCGCGTTGGGGTCCTCCTGCCCGCCCAGGGAGAAGACGCTGTATATGATCTCGTACGCATCGGAGTATAGACTCTGGGCACCGACGCTAGTTCCGAGGCTGAGTATCGCGGACAGCGCGAGGCCGGCTATTCTCTTCATGCTACAATGGAATATACAGTAGGAACGGGTTTTTATCTATCGGAGGATGAGCGTCGCGCTCAGGTAGCGCCGTAAGCGGC
The DNA here is from genome assembly GCA_964573825.1 of uncultured Treponemataceae bacterium. Classification (GTDB taxonomy): domain Bacteria; phylum Spirochaetota; class Spirochaetia; order Treponematales; family UBA12059; genus SZUA-370. The sequence continues at coordinate 20,305 of CAZNNA010000008.1, read as the reverse complement.
CGACAATCAAAGGGAGGAACCGGGCCGCCTCGGCGGAATCCGATCCCACGGAAGGAGCCCGAGGCGGCGCCCACACGATGAAGGAACATGCGCGCCGGACGGCGCTCGTCACGCTCCTACTCCTCCTCTGCGCGGTCGCGGCCTGGGGCGCCGGCGGCCGCGAGGATCCGTTGCGCCTGGCCGATAGGCTCATCGAGGAACAGCGCTACGACGAGGCCCTCATCTACCTGACGGACTTCATGAAGCAGTATCCCGACCGCTTCGACGCGGCGCAGGCCAGGATCCGCCGCATAACGCAGATACGATCGACCTACAATAAATCGGCCGAGGCCCTCATAGACGTACTCCAGAACGACCCTACCAACCAGGCGAAGAAGCTAGCCATGATCCGGGAGCTCGAGGCGCTCGAGCGAGTACCTAACCCCACCGTACAGGACTTCGTGGCCAAGACCAAGGACCTAGCCCTGTTCACCTATAACAAGGCCCAGTTCGAGGCCATCCTGGCCGAGGGCCGAACCCTGATCGACGGCGGCCGCTACGTGGAGGCCGCCAGGCGCTACGAGGCGGGCTTCGAGCTATACAAGCCGGAGTTCATAGCGGCCGGCCTACCCGAGGCCTTCGTCACCCAAGCCTTCGGTAACGTCGAGGCGGTCTCGGGGACCATAGCCGGCCTCGAGGCCCTGGACGCGGAGATGGGAGCCGCCTTCGCGGCCCTGGCCAAGGCTTACTCGACGCTCGAGGGCGAGAGCCTCGAGGCGGCCTGGTCGCGGGCACGCGAGGCCGCCCTCGCCATGGCCGAGGCGCGGCGCGGCGTAGTCAAGGCGGGCCGCGGCCTCGAGCGAGCCTTCGGCGAGCTGACGGCCAAGGACGGGACCGTCACCGAGAACTCCTTCCTTCCCTTCGCCTACCGCCTGGTTCTCGGCCGCCGAACGGAACCGCGCGTCGAGGGCGTTGCCGGGGCGCTGGACGCTCGCTGGACGCGCTCCCTGGGCCAGGCCCAGGCTGAGCTCGACCGGGCTCTGGACGCGGGCCTGGCCGCCGCGACGACGGCCTTCGACTCGGGCGCCTGGCCGTCGGCCAGGGCGGCCTTCCTGGAGGCGGCCCTGGCCGCGGATCGAGGGCTCAGGCTCCTTTCGCTCTGGGCCCATTACGTCCCGACAGACCTCGTCGAGCGATCGACCAACCTGGGACAGGCGGCGCTGGAGCTCAAGGGCGAGGACTACCTCCGCTACGCCCACGCCGCCACGGCGGCCAGGACCTTCGCCTCCCTGGCCTCGTTACGCGAGGGGCTGTTCGCCGAGCAACTCGGCTTGGCGACGCTCGAGGCCGAGGCCGCGGCCCCTGACGCGAAAGCCGGCGAGGCTGGTAGCCTCGCCGCGCTCGAGTCCTCGCGCGCGGCCTTCGCCCGAGCCTACGAGGCGATCGGGGCCTTGCGGGCCGAGTCCGGGCTCGCCGCCGAGCGCATGGCCGCCTGGACGGCGTCAGGCTACGGCTCCACCGCCAGCCAGGTTACCCAGGGAACGCTAGACGGGCGCATAGCGGCCGCGGCGAGCCTAGCCCGAGGCCTCGAGACCAAGTCCGTGGCCCTGGCCTACGGCCTTCGCTACGGCCTCCTGGAGAACACGGCCGGCCTGGCCCGCCGTGGCAAGGACGAGGCCGCGAGGCTCCTCGAGGGACTGCCTTCGGACGACCCGCTCCTACCCGACGCGGTCTTCCGCTACCCGAGCAAGGCCCTCGACTCGCTCAAGTCGGCGGACGCCACGCTCGCCGTCCTTCGCGACGAGCTCGCGGGCTTCTTCTCGTCGCTACGGGAGAAGCCGGCCGATATAGCGTCCGACGCCTCGGTCAGGGTCTGGGAGGAGCGCGCCCGAGGCCTCTCGACGAGCGCCGCGGGCTACGCCGAGGAGGCCAGGGCGCTGGCGGCCAAGGCCAACGAGCAGAGGCGCCTGGCCGAGTCGAGCCGCCTGGAGGCCGAGCGACGCCTGGCCGAGTCGCGCTCGGCCCTCCGGGCCAACGACTTCGAACGCGCCAGGGAGCGCCTGGATCGCGCCCGCGAGCGCTTCCTGGCCTCGCTCTCCTTCGAGCAGAGCCCGTCCCTGCGCACCGAGTCCGACCGCCTCCTATCGGAGCTGGCCGCCGCCATACTCAGGACCGAGAACGACCTCGTCGTGGCCGACACGCGAAAACTCGTCACGGCCGGCAAGTCCCAGTACCTGCAGGGCGACTTCGATCGCGCCGAGTCGACGCTCCTCCAGGCCAAGGCCCGCTGGAGCACCACCAACTCGACGCCGGAGGTCGAGGTCGAGTACTGGCTCAAGCTGGTGCAGACGGCCCTGTCCGTCAAGACGGGGCGCGACATACCGGTGACGGCGCCCCTCTTCCCGGAGATGAGCCAGCTCCTGTCGCTCGCCAAGCGCTACTACGAGGAGGGAGCCGCGTCGCTGACGAGGCGAGACCGGCCGGGCGCGACGAGGGCCTTCTCCCAGGCCAGGCAGAAGATAGCCGAGGTCAAGGTCGTCTTCCCGCTCAACCAGGAGGCCAGGGTACTCGAGCTGCGGATAGACCAGCTGTCGGACCCCGACGAGTTCGGCCGTAAATTCGCCCGGCTCTTCTCCGAGTCCAGGGCCAAGCTGGACGCCCGGACCGACCTGACCACGGCCTACAGCGACCTCAAGGACCTCGAGGCCATCAACCCTCGCTACCCGGGGCTCCGCGCCCAGATAGAGCGGGCCGAGATACTGCTCGGCTTCAGGCAACCGCCGCCCGACCCGAAGGCCGTGGCGGAGGCCCGTTCCCTCGTACGGGCGGCCCAGCGCATCTACGACTCGCGCCAGGTCGACCAGTTCGCCTTCGCTCGCGCCCAGCTCGAGAAGGCCATAGGCCTGGATCCCAACAACGACGCGGCCGGCGCGCTCAAGGATAAGATAGCGACCTACATAGGCGGCGACACCGCCATAGTCCTGCCGAGCGCGGCGGAGACGCTCTACGGCGAGGCGGTGGCCTTCTTCACGAACGGCGATTACATCAACGCCCGCGCCCGGCTCGCCAGGCTCGTCGCCATCTTCCCCAAGGGCTCGTCCATGCAGAAGGTAGCCGACCTCGACGCCCGCCTGACAGCGAGGGGCTACTGATGGGCGCGCCGTCATCGCTTGGCGCCCGAGGAGCCGGTAGCGGGCGCGCGGCCGGGACGCTCGCCGGGCGAGCCCTGGCCTCGGCCGCGGCGCTGGCGCTGGCGGTCCTCCTATCGGGTACCGCCGAGGCCTCGCCCACGGATCTCTACTGGGAGGCCCCGGTCAGGCTATCGCGCGGCATAGGCGCCTATCCCCAGGCGCTCAGGACCGCGGACCGCGTCGTGGCCATCTGGCAGGAGAACCAGCCCACGAACGGCGGCGGCGAGGCCTGGCTATCGCTCGCCTCCTACGGCCCCGACGGCGTCGTCCGCCGCGACCGCTTCGCCGGCCCCTTCCGCTACGAGTCCATAGGCGACAAGGCCAAGGGCGAGGCCAGCCTGAGCGCCCCGACGCTCTTCTCCGCCGCGGACGACGGCAACGGCCGCATGCTCGTCGCCGCCTCGTCGGGCGAGAGCTCGATAGGCGTCTACGAGTCGCGCGACGGCGGCCGGACCTTCCTGCCGCTCACCACGGTACGTACCGAGGAACCCGTCGTGGCGCCTCGCGTCTTCGCGCGGGCCTCCGGCGGCTGGCAGCTCTTCGTAACGCGCAGCCAGGTGTTCACGCGGACGCCCGAGGGCGGCGGAGCGCCCGTATCCTACGAGTCGCTGTCGATTTTCCACTCGGTCTCGGCCAACGGAGACGGATGGAGCCCCTTCAGGCCCTTCGTCTCAGGCGAGGTAGGACTGGATCCGAACTTCCTCCCGAGCGCCGCCTCCCTGGGCGGCCGCGACTACGTCGTCTTCCAGAGCCTCTCGGGAGGCGCCCGCCCGAGCTACCAGCTCTATTCCATGTATACCGCCGACGACGGCGCCAGCTGGTCGGCTCCGCGCCTGGTCACCGACTTCTCGGACCCCGTCCTGCGCGATCGCGCGCCGGGCGACTTCGACAACCAGCGGCCCCACCTGGCGACCGTAGGGGGCTCGCTCTGGCTGGCCTGGGAGCGTAGGCTCCTATCGGGCTCCTCCCAGGTCTACGCGACCAGGCTCGACGCCGATGGCGCGGTGGCGGCCTCCGGTCCCGAGCGCGTCACCCTCGGCCAGGGCAACTGCTCGGAGCCGCGCCTCTTCGAGCAGGGCGACGAGCCCGGCTCGGAACCCGGCATTGCCTGGTTCGACGACAGGCGCGGCTCCAACCGCGTCTTCGCCGCCTTCCGCTCCGGCTCCCTCTGGACCGAGCGAGACCTGTCGGGCCGCTCCCGCGGTACCGGGGCCTTCGGTCGCGCTGTCTTCGCCGAGGGAGGGCTCTACGCCTTCTGGCAAACGGGCGCGGGAGCCTCGTCCGCCGTCATTGCGCTCATCCCCGATACCAGCGTACGCGCTCCCGAGGCGCGGGCCGTGGACTTCCGCTCGGGCGAGCCCACGCGCCGCGGCAGGGCCGAGATCCGCTGGAACGTCCCGGAGGACAGCTCGGGCATACTGGGCTTCTCCTACCTGTGGTCCCGCGACCCGTTGGCGGAGCCGCCGGCCTCCGTCATGGCCCTCGAGACGACGACGAGGGCCAGCTTCGAGGCAACCGAGGACGGCGACTGGTACTTCAGCCTCCGGGCCCAGGACTACGCGGGCAACTGGTCCCCGACCTCGAGGCTACGCTTCGTACGCGACACGACGCCGCCGGGCGCCCCCATGCCCCTGCCTCCCGACCTAGGCCCCGACGGCTTCCTGGCCTCCAATAGCTTCTCGCTCAGCTGGGACGCGCCTCCCGAGCCGGACGTCGCCGGCTATACCTGGCTCCTCGAGTACCTGGGCCCCCTCGACCGCCCCCCGGCCCGCCGCCGCCCGGCCGCGACGTCGCCCCGGGCGGCGTCCGCGGGACTCACACGTGAGTCCGCGGGACTCGCACGTGAGTCCGCAGGACGCACGACGGTCCTTCCGGCCTCCGACTACGAGACCCGCCTATGGAACGCCAAGCCTCCGACCTTTCCGCAGCCGTCCGTACGGACCGCGGGCCCGCGGGCGGACTTCTCAAACATAGACGACGGCTTCTGGGCCTTCTCGGTGGCGGCCATAGACCGGGTCGGCAACGTAGGCGACGCCGTCCGGGTCCTCCTGCGCG
>CAZNNA010000008.1:0-15070 GCA_964573825.1 uncultured Treponemataceae bacterium | reverse complement strand
CCGATAAGTTCCAGCCCTATACGGCGGTGAGCGACGTGGCCGCCAGCCGCGACGACTTCGGAGCCCTGTCCCTGACGCTCGTCGGCCGCGGCTTCCTGGACGACGGCGCCGTCACGCGCCTGGCCATAGACGCCGATGGCCGCGAGCCCTTCGACCGGGTCCTCGAGCTGTCCGAGGGCGCCTACGCCATCGTCTCGGATCGACTCCTCCGCGCCTCCGAGGTGGCCGACCTGCCGGCCGCCGCCTACCGCGTAGGCCTCTACCACCCGACGCGCGGCTGGTTCTTCACGGCGCCGCGCCTCACGGTCGACTACTCGGGCACGGTGAAGTTCGGCGACTCGGGAGCGCCCTGGGTACCGACCTGGCGCTTCGTCGACGCGAGGCGACCGATTGCGCGCCTGTCCACCATCTACCTGCTGGCGGCCCTCGTCGTCCCGGCCCTCGGCGTGCTCCTGTCGCTCAGGCAGGTCGCCGCCGTGGTCGGTGAGGCCAAGGCCGTCAGGCTCGAGGCCCTAGCCATCCTGGAAGGAAAGCCCATGCCGGAACTAGAACGCAGAGAGGCCGCCAAGCGGGCCGTACGCCGAGGCGCGGGCCTCACGACCAAGTTCACGCTGACGATCAGCCTCCTCGTCATCTTCGTCGTGCTCCTCGTATCCATACCGATAGGCATACGCACCCTGGAGACCCAGAGCACCATCCTAGCCTCGGGCCTGGAGCAGCGAGCCCGCGTACTCCTGGAGAGCGCGGCCCAGGGCGCCAAGTCCTACCTGCCGGGCAGGAACGTCCTCGAGCTGTCCCTCCTGCCTAACCAGGCGAGCGCCGTCTCCGAGGCCCGCTACCTGACCATAACCGGGTTCGGTAGCTCCGGGGCGACCGATCCCGACGTCGTCTGGGCGAGCAACGACCCTGGCCTGGCCGATAAGATAGACGGCCCTAGCCTGGTAGCGGGCGCTTCGCTCCTGCGCGACGCCCTATCGCCCATGATACCGACCATGGCGGCCGAGCTCGACGCCAAGGCCCAGGAGTCCGTGGGCGCCATAGCCGAGTCGATCCAGCAGCTCCAGGACGAGGGCCGAGTGCTGGCCACGCGACTCGACGCCGAGAGCCAGTCCCGCCTCGAGCAGATCGCCGGCGGAGCCCGCGACCTGGAGCGTACCCTGAGCGAGCGGCTCGCTTCGCTATCCGACGCAGCCATAGCCTCCGAGCCCGCCTTCGACTCCGGAGCCATAGGCCTCGAGGCGGCCGAGTACGTCTTCTACAAGCCCATCCTCTTCAGGCAGGGCCGGGAGACCATATACTACCGAGGACTCGTACGACTGGCGGTATCCACGGAGACCATAGTCGAGCAGATACGAGACGCCAGGGCCGCCCTCATACGGAGCGTGGCCCTCTACGCGGCCCTCGCCCTGCTCCTCGGTATCGGAGGCTCCTTCGGCCTGTCGCGCATCATCGTCGGGCCCCTCATGCGCGTGGTCAAGGGCATAGAGACCATACGCGACGAGACCGACAAGAAGAAGCTGGCAAACTTCTCCATAGACATCAGGACCAGGGACGAGCTATCCGTCCTCGCCGGCACCATCAACGAGATGACCGCCGGCCTCGTCGAGGCGGCCAAGGAGGCGGAGTTCCTCACCGTCGGTAAGGAAGTCCAGAAGATGTTCATACCCCTCGTGACCAACGAGCTCGGGGAGAAGCTGACGACGGGCCTCGACGAGCGCCCGAGCCATACCTTCTGCGGCTACTACGAGGGCGCCAAGGGCGTGTCGGGCGACTACTTCGACTACATAGCGCTGGACGGCCGCTTCTGGGGCTTCATCAAGTGCGACGTCTCCGGCAAGGGCGTCCCGGCGGCCCTCATCATGGTCGGCGTGGCCACCATCTTCACCACCGAGCTCCAGGCCTGGTCGTTCAAGCGAGACGGCATACACCTGGACAGGATCACCTACAAGATCAACGACTTCATAGAGAAGCGAGGCTTCAAGGGGCGCTTCGCGGCCTTCATCATGGGCATCTACGACTCGCAGACGGGCATGGCGCACCTCTGCCACGCCGGGGATAACCTGGTCCGCGTCTACGAGGCCGCTAACCGCGCCGTCAAGCAGCACACCCTGCCGAGCGCGCCCACGGCGGGCACCTTCCCCAACGACCTCGTCGAGTCGACGTCTCCCTATCGCCAGATACCCCTGCCGCTGGCGGTCGGGGACTCGCTCCTCCTCTACACGGACGGTTTCGAGGAGTCGAGCCGAGCCATGCGGGGCCCGGACTTCAGGCAGCTCTTCGAGGCTAAGGTCATGCGCGACCGCGAGGGCAAGGAGACCGAGCACCGCGAGCCCCTCGTGGAACAGCTGGGCGAGGAGCGCATCAAGGCCGTCACCGAGGCCATCATGTCCAGGGGAACCTATACGCTCCGCAAGGAGGGCGACCCCCTGGGCGCGGACGCGGCCTACGACTTCGACTTCTCGGCCTTAGGTCCCAGCCCCTCGGAGCTCGTCATGGGACTCGCGGCCGTGGAGAAGGTCTTCAGGCTCATACCCGATCCCAAGGCCGGCCCGGAGGACAAGGTCCTCGTGGACGCCAAGGTCGACGATATCCTGGCCAGGTGCTGGAAGCAGTACGGGCGCTACTGCTCGGAGCGCTCGCCCCACCCGGATCCCCGGCGCAAGGAGTATCTCTACTACGGTAGGCTCAAGGAAGACGAGCAGTACGACGACCTGACGATGATGCTCATAAGGCGCAACGCCTAGGGGGGACCGGGCGCTCCGCCTAGGAAAGCAGGCGAACCCGCGCCATGAGGTACTCGAGCGAGTCCCGGGCCACCGTATAGCGGACCCAGCCCGTACCCGGCAGGGCCTCGCGGGAGAGCGACTCGCGCTCGATGTAGGGGCGGGCGCCGCCGGCCCGCGTCCAGTAGGCGAGCGCTATGGCCTCTCCCTCGATCTCCAGGGCCGTATAGCCGCCCTTGCCGGTGGCGCAGCCGGAGTTGAACATGCAGGGCACCAGGAGCTCCTCGCGCTCGTAGAGCGATCGCGACACCTTGCGCTTCTTCTCCTTCTTGGAGAGCCGGCGGAACTCATCGGAATACACGGCGATGAGACGCGCGCTGCGCTCCCGGGCCTCGGCGTCCTCGTCGGCGTAGCGCCTGAGTAGGGTCTCGATCGTCCAGCGCAGCGAGTCGTACTTGGAGAACGACTCGAAGAGCGGCCTATGCGTGTGGCCCGCCACTGTCACGAGGCCGAGCTCCTTCGACGCCCGGTAGATCCTGCGCTCGGCCTTGAAGCGACGCTTGGAGGTCATGGGCATGTCGGCGTTACGTATGGCCAGCGGATCGGCCAGGTAGCGTACCAGGAAATCCGACAGGTAGTTGTAGCGCATGAATAGATCGCTCGACTGGTGGCCGTGGAAGGCCAGGATCGTCCCCTGCCCTCCGTCCAGGCGCAGGGCCTGCTCCACGGGGAACTCGTCCTCCTCGTGGGCCATCAGGGCCAGGTCGTGGTTTCCCACTATCTTGACCAGGCGACCCTCGTCGCGAAACGCCGCGAAGAGCCCGTACAGGTCCCGATAGGCCTCGCGCACGGCGGCCAGCCGGTACTTATAGAGCTCCTCTATGTCCCCGTTGAGAACGAGCGTCCAGCCCTCCGCGAGGTACCTGGACGAGAGGCTATCGATGAGGAGGTCGGCGTTATGCCTGAATTCGTCGCGGGGCCCGCGGTCGCCAAGGTGCAGGTCGCTCAGGAAGACGTAGCGGGCGCCGGGGCCTAGCCGCCTGCGCGGCGCCGCGTCGACGAGGTCCTTCATCGTTGCCAGGAATTCCATCTCCTTCATGGCGCCTCCGACCGGGACGATGGCCCTCGGGCGTTACCGGCGCGTGAGGCGGCTGTTAAAAACACGGTAGGCTTGCCAACGACGCCCGGCTGCGCCATAGTCGTCCCATGGGCGACATACTCGTGGGCACGAGCGGCTACTCGTACGACGACTGGAGGGGGGCGTTCTACCCGGAGGGCCTACCCAAGGCGGACGTCCTACGCTACGACGCCCTCGTCTTTCCCTTCGCCGAGCTTAATTTCTCGTACTACGTCATGCCCAAGGCCTCGAGCCTCGCGGCCATGGCCCGGCGGACGCCGTCGGGCTTCCTCTTCAGCATCAAGGCCCACGGCTCGCTGACCCACGAGGTCGGTCCCGGCTGGCGCGACGACGCGGCGGCCTTCAGCCGCGCGGCAGCGGCCCTGGCCGAGGCCGATAGGCTCGCCGCCGTACTCGTCCAGCTGCCCTATCGCTTCCACCACACGCCGGATAACCGATCCTACCTCGCGGCCCTGCTCGAGGCCCTGGCCCCGCTGCCGCTCGTCGTGGAATTCCGCAACGACGAATGGCGCGGCGAGCGCGTCTACGACGAGCTCGAGCGCCGAGGGGTCGGAGCGGCCATGGTGGACCGGCCGGACCTGCCCGGCCTCCCGGCGGTCGAGGAGCGGGTCACCGGAGGCCTCGGGTACGTGCGCTTCCACGGCCGCAACGCCGACGCCTGGTGGACGGGCGACGCGACGAGCCGCTACGACTACCTGTATTCCGGCGAGGAGCTGGCCGCCTCGGCGCCGAGGCTCAGGCGCATGGCCACGGCCGCGAGGCTCCTCGTCGCCTTCAATCACCACGCGCGGGGCAACGCCGTACGCAACGCCCGCGAGCTCGCGGCCCTGCTGCAGCCCGGCGCGCCCGGAGCCGAGTTCGCGCCGCGCCCGAGCCTAGTCTAGGCTGAAGGCCCCGCGCATCTTGGCCTCAGGAGAGCCGCCGGGGGCGAAGTCCTCTGGCCTGAGCTTACAGTAGCCTTCCTCGTCCATGGTCATGACGAGGGCGTTCTCCCAGCGCCCCAGGTTGCGCCTGAGGTGCTCGGCGCATAGCTCCACGGAGCCGCCGTCGGTCTTGGAGCGTATCATGAACTCTACGTATCCCTGGGAGTACGACACCACCGACAGCCAGCCCAGGCGCGTCACCACGTCGGCGACGTTGGAGCAGCCGGGAGCGAGGTCCTGGTGATTGGCTATCCACTCGTCGTGGAAGCCCGGCACCACGTCCAGGGTACCGTCGGGGAAGAGCCAGGCCGCGCCCTTGATCCACTCGAAGGGGGCCTTCAACGGTCCGCTCCCCGGCCCCAGCGCTCGAAGAAGGCCGCGAAGTGCGGCGGGACCTCGGCCTCTACGGCCAGCGCCGCGGGGCGCGACAGGCTGAGGCGAGCGGCGTAGAGCATGAGGCGACGGATGCCGTAGGCCTTGGCCAAGGCCTTATTGCGCTTGAAGTCGCCGTACTTGTCGTCGCCGGCTATGGGGTGGCCGGCCTGGGCGAAGTGCTGCCTGATCTGGTGGGTCCGGCCGGTACCGAGTACCGCCTCCACGAGGGCCAGCTCCCCGTCGGCCCCGAGCGTTCGGTAGCGCGTCTCCGCGCCGACCGCGGCGCCCTTGACCCGGACGTCGCCCCGGAAGACGCCCTCGGGCGGTTCCGGGGCGCCGAGCACGACGGCCCGGTAGGTCTTCTCCGCGGAGCGCTCGGCCAGGGCGGCCGACACGGCGGCGGCGGCCCGGGGCGAGCGGGCGACGACCAGGCAGCCGGCGGTCTCCTTGTCCAGCCTATGGACCAGGTAGGGCCTGAAGCCGAAGTCGCGCTCCACTGCGTCCAGCACCGAGACCCTCACGCCCTCGCCCGGCTGGACGGCGAGCCCCGCCGGCTTATCGATGATGAGGATATCGTCGTCGGCGTAGAGCGCCTTGATCATGGCGGCACAGCATACGCGCGATGCCCCGACTCTTCAAGCCCTCGGGAGCGCCCCGCCCGAGGCCCGCGCCCTCTGTCCATGGGCGCTTCCCAACGAGCGCAACACCAGTCCGCCGGCGGCGGGAGCCAGGAGGGCCTTGGGTTTCCTAGGCTTCCTGTCCCGGAGGACGAAGGCGCCAATCAAGGCGGAGGCGGCGCAGCCCCCCATGATCAGGCCGAAGGCGTGCGGAGACCCGGACAGCCAGCCGGGCATGGGCACGTTCATGCCGAAGACGCTCACCACGAAGGTCGGGATCATGAGCACGATCGACAGGATGGTGAGCCGCTTCATGACGATATTGAGGTTGTTCGATATGACCGACGCGAAGGCGTCCATCATGCCCGACAGGATGTCGCTATGGATGTGGGACATCTCTATGGCCTGCCTGAAGTCGGTCATCACGTCCTCCAGGAGCTCTGTCTCGTCCTCCTTGAAGCGCACCGCCATGCCCTTCTGGAGCTTCTCGAGCACCAGCTCGTCGGAGCGGAGCGAGGTGGTGAAGAACACCAGGGACTTCTCTATGGCCAGGAGCTTGATGAGCTCGTTGTTGCGTATGGAGCGCTGCAGCTCCAGCTCTATGGCGGTCGTGCGGCGGTTCAGGTCCTTGAGGTAGCGTAGGTAGACTATGGCCGCGCGGCCCATGAGCCTGAGCACGAAGGCGCTCTTGTTGGCCGGCGACAGGTCGCGGACCTTTCCGCCGGATAGCTCCTGCAGCACCTCGCAGTCGGAGGCGCAGACGGTCACGACGCGATCCTTGAACAGGATGACGCCTACGGGCACGGTGAAGTAGATGACCTCGTAGCGAGCGTCGTACATGGGTAGGCGCAGGATGAGCATCGTGTACTCGTCCTCGCGCTCGATGCGGGAACGCTCGTCGACGTCGAGCATGTCCTGGAGGTGCTCCGGTAATACGTGGTAGTCGCGCTCGAGCGCGTCCAGGTCCTCCCGGGATACGTTGCGGACGTCTACCCAGACGTCCTTTCCCGGGCCGTCGACGGGGGCCAAGGCGGCCCCGTCCCTCTTCCAATATCGGATCATGATGATACCCTTCCGCCCCCGGGGCGGCCGGATCATCGACCCTCGACGCTCATGAAGGGCGGAAGGGGCTCAGCGTAGATCCTGCACGCTCGGGGGCCATCGTAGGAATGGCGGAATGTCTTGCCTCGAACTACTGTCCGGGTCCGGCATGGACGTCCTCCCCCTCTGCGTTACGCGGATAGCGTCCCCTACGGGACGCCCGCGACTACTCGTCGCGCTTACCGCGATTATAGCCCCTATCCCCGACCGAGGGCAAGCTCGTTTGCCCCGCGAACGCGCGGGGACTATATTTAAATTGAACAAGGAGGCGGCTATGGACGTCCTCCCGGACGCCTCGTGGATGAGGGATCTATGCCTTTCCTCCCCGCTCGAGCGCTTCAGGCGCGGCCGCTTTACCGTGACGGCCATAGCCGCCCATCCGACCGCGGCCCATCACCAGGAACGCTACCGCTACCGCCTCTTCCTGACCGAGGCGGGAAGGCCCCGACCGGCCATGGCCGTCAACCTGGAGTCGGACCTGCTCGGTACCTGGCGGCTCACCCTATCGACGGCCTCGGGCACGCGCATAGCCGCCGCCTTCGACGAGCCGCCCGGTTACGAGGCCTTCAAGGCGCTAGCCCTAGCCCTGGCCGACGAGGCCGCGGCAGGCGCGGTCGGCATCGGCCCTTCCGCCCCGTCCCGCCGCCCGGGCCGGTCGTCACGCTAAGGATCCGCGCCGCGGCGAGCCTTCCGTATCTTCGTGACACGTATCCGGGTAAACGCGCTATACTAATCGCATGCCTATGAAGAACCGCTCGCGCCTACCCGCGCCCTCGCACGCCGCCGCCCGCATCGCCGCCCTACCGCCGGCCGCGGCCCTGGCCCTGTCGCTGGCCATCGGGGGCCTTCTCCTGGCCGCGCCCCTCTCCGCCGACGAGTACGGCTCGGCCCGCGGCTTCTCCATTGACCTGCCCGAGGGCTTCGCCTACGCGGGCGGCGACGGCTCGAGCCGCTTCTCCTTCTCGTCGCCCGACGGTAGCGTGATAGTCGACATAGCCGTCTACCCGTCGACCCGCTTCTCCGGCGCCCGGCTCGGAGCCGAGGACGCGGCCAGGCGGCTTTCCGGCCGGGGCGGCTTCCAGGACATCGCCTACGGCGGCTACGACGCGGCCTTCGGACCTATGGAATTCAAGAACGGCGACCTGCGGCTCGAGGGCTACGGGCTGTTCGTCAACGACGCGAATCCCCGGGGCCCCCAGGTCGGAGCCGACAAGGAAACCTTCGACCTCATCGTCCTATCCTACGCCCCCGCCGGCTCGGACGCCCTCGCCCAGGACCTGGTCGCGTCGGCCATAGACGGTTTCTCGATAGCGGGCCCCGGCTACGCGGGCCCGGGCCCCCTCGGCGCCGCCGCCCGGGGCGCCCTCCCGGTGGCGCCGCCGACCAAGGCGAGCGTACGCTTCGGCTCGGCCACGGTGGAGGCCTCCTGGGACCGGCGCGAGGCGGCCATCTGCCAGGAGACGGTCGAGCGCGAGTATCGCGTCATGTCCGCCTACGCCTCGTCGCCCGCGCTGCTGGACGCGGCGATAGCCCGTTTCTACCGGCTGATCCTCAGGGACGCCGCCCCTGCCCTGGACGAGCTGGCCCTGGGCCTATCGCGCGCCTGGGAGACGGGCGCCTGGTCAAGCGCCGGGACGGGGGGCTCCGTAGCGACAGGGGCCGCGGTCCCGGCGGCTAGCGCCGCGGCCAAGGGCTCCAGCGCCAGCCACGGCATACCGGCCGATCCGCGAGCCTACGCGGAGGCCCTGCTGTCCTGGGTCCAGGGCTTTCGCTACGAACGCTCGCCCGGGGGCTCCGACGTCGTCAACCCGATAACGGCCGCCTTCGAGGGACGCGGGGACTGCGATTCCCGCGTCATCGTCATGGCCATAGCCCTCAGGCGAGAGAACATACGCTCCATCCTGATGATTTCACTAAAGCACCAGCACGCCCTGGCGGGTGTGGACGCGCCGGGAGCGGGGGCGCGCTTCCCGCACGGGGGCAAGTCCTGGCTGGTCGCGGAGACCACGGGGAAGGTAGGCATCGGCCTCATCGACTCGAGCATGTCCGGCAAGGCGGATTGGCTAGGCGTGGAATTCCCCTTCTAGGACGCGCCGCCCGTCTCGTTGACAGCCTAAGGAACGCGCATCTATACTTCCCCGGTCCAAACCGCCCGGTGGACGGAGGAAACCATGCAAGCGATCAGCCATAAATATAAAGACCTTATCAAGGATATGATGGCCCACTCGAGGAGCGGGACCAAGGTGTCGCTCGAGGACCTCTACCGAGAGGGCAATCCCTCCCTGCGCGCCTACGTCGATACGATGGTGAGCGAGCACCTCGCCGAGGGCAGCGCCGTGCGCTCCTTCGACAACCTGGCACGGCTCGCGAGCCTCGCCAGGGACGGCGCCAAGTGCATGCTGCTCGTCGAGCACTACAGCAACTTCGACCTGCCCGTCATCTCCTACCTCCTTCGCAGGCAGGGACCGGAGGGCGAACGCATCGCCGACGATATCGTGGCCATCGCCGGCATCAAGCTGTCGGAGACCAACAAGATCGTCTCGGCCTTCTCCGAGGCCTACTCCCGTCTCGTGATATACCCGAGCCGCTCCATAGAGGAAATCCAGACCAAGATATCGGACCCGATCAAGCGGGCCGCGGAGACCATGAAGGCTAACGCCATCAACCTGGCCTCCATGAAGACCCTGGCCAGGCTCAGGACCTCGGGCAAGGTCATCCTGGTCTTCCCGGCCGGCACGCGATACCGTCCCTGGGATCCGGCGAGCAAGCGCGGCGTGCGCGAGATAGACTCGTACATACGCTCGTTCGACTACTTCTGCTTCGTCTCCATCAACGGCAACATCCTGAGGCTCAACCCCGACGGAGAGATGCTCGAGGACCTGCTCTGCGAGGACAAGGTCATAGTGAACGTCTCGGAGCCCAAGCGTTGCGACGAGTTCCGCTCGGCGGTCAAGGCCAGGACGCCCGAGGGCGAGGACAAGAAGCAGGCCGTGGTCGACGCCGCCATGGCCGAGCTAGAGGCCATGCACGAGGCGGCGGATAAGGCTCCCTAGCCCTTCTCAGTACACCCCATACCCCTCTATGGCTTCGGTGCGCGCGAGGACGCGCACCGTGGCCTGCCAGGTTCCGTCCCAGAGCGATAGGCGCGGCGGCGAGGCGAAGGCGAAGGAGCCCCTGACCTCCCGGGGCTTATTTCGCGTCAACTCGCGCAGCTGCGCCCTGAGGGCCTCCTTGGCCGCGGCCAGGACGGCCGAGCGGCGCGCCCCTAGGTTGGCGGGCAGGCCGTCCGCCCCGGGCGGGCCCAGGGCGAACGGGCTCGCGCCCCGCGCCTGGCTCGCGGTTCCCGAGACGCGCCAGGAGGCGGCCTCGCGGGCCTGGTCGTCGCCGAGAGGGCACTCCACGGAAGCTATCATCACGCCGTCCGCGAGCCTCGTCGAGACGACGCGGAGCCTGAGGCCCGCGGCGTCGGCCTCGAGCCAGCGCGGCGTAGCCTCGAAGCGCTCCTCTATGGACCGGGCGCGGTCGCTCGGCGTGTACAGGTAGTCGAAGCCCCAGACGACGGCCGCGAAGGCCCAGCGCGCCTCCGCGAGGAGCGCCGCCGCGGCCTCGCCGTCGCTCAGGCGCGGCTTGTAGCCGGGCTCGACGACCCCCTGGAAGGCGTCCGCGGAGGGCGGCACGGCCAGGTCTACGCGAAAGTCGGAGAATAGTACGACGGAGCCGCCCTGGGCCCAGGCGCCGTCCGGGATGACGCCGAGGAGGCCGCCCGCGATCGCGGCCAGTAGGACGGCCGCCGGGAACCGAGGGCGAGCCATGCCGGCTAGCGCCCCGAGGCGAGGCGCTTGATAGGGTTGACGCCGTGGCGCACGGGAAAGTAGAGGGCCGCGAAGGCGAAGCCCGCCAGGTGCGTCAGGTGGGCCACGCCGCCGCCGGAGCCTGAGAACTGCGACCACAGCTCTATGACCGTGTAGCCGGCCACGAGGAGCGGCGCCGGCACGGGGAGTATGCCCCAGATATGTATCCTGGACCTCGGGTTGATGACGGCGAAGGCGAAGAGCACCGCGTACACGGCGCCCGAGGCCCCGACCAGGCGTATGCCGGGAGCCCCGCCCAGGGTAAAGGCCGCGAGCGAGAAGAGCCCGGCGAGCGTGCCCGTGAGGAGGTAGAAGAGCGCGAACTCCCTGGTTCCCAGGGAGCGCTCGACGGCCGTACCGAAGAAGAAGAGCCCGAGCATGTTGAAGACGAGGTGCCGCAGGTTGGCATGCACGAACATGTAGGTAAGGGGCTGCCAGACCCAGCCGAGCCTGAGCACGGCCGCGGGAATGAGAGATAGGTAGACGTAGGCCTCTCTCATCACCGTGGTCAGGGCGAACACGAGTACGTTGACGCCGATGAGGACGAGCGTCAGGTTTCCTTCGGTATAGCGGAAGGGCTTCCTAAGCCTCTGTAGCATAGTCATGCCTATCAATGTACGAAAAAAAGCGCCCGTTAGCTACTGGCGAAGGCGCGGGCGGGCATCGTACAATCGCGGCATGCCGATGAATCCGGACCGAGCTCCCGATTGCCTCCGCTGCCTTCACTTCCGGGTCACCTGGGACCCGGCCCTGCCCCGCTCCTGCGACGTCTTCGGCATCAAGAGCCGTAGGCTACCCAGCCTCGAGGTCTTCGCGGCCACGGGGCTCCACTGCCCCTCGTTCCGGCTCAAGCCCGGCCTTAGGTAGCCTTTCGCTTGAGCAGCACGGCCGTAGCGTCGTCCGCGTTCTTGGTGCCGGATACGTGGAAGCGCCACTCCCTGACGATGAAGTCGAGCATCTGGTCGGCGTCGCCGTCCGGCGCGGCCGACAGGGCGCCTAGCATGCCCTCGACCCCGAAGGGCTGACCGTCGACGTTCTTGGCCTCGTCGAAACCGTCCGTGTACGCCAGGAGCGCGTCGCCCGGCTTGAGGGTGAAGCGCATAGAGGCGTACGGCGACTCTAGCCCCTCCTTGCCGAGCGGCGGTCCCTTGTGGTCGCGCGGCCCCTTCGGCCTGAGGCGCACGGCCTTGAGCCGACCGGCGCCCCGGTAGAGGAGCTCGGTGTGGGCCGCGCTTGCGTACTCCACGCCTCCCGATGGGTCCAGGCGTAGGAGGGCGGCGGTCAGGAAGTTATCGACCGAGGCGAGCTCGGCAATGAGCTCCGCGTTGATGGCCTCGAGCATTGACCCGAGGCTCCGGCCCCTGAGCTCGTAGAAATTCCTATGGAAGATCGAGCGCGCCAGCACCGTAACCAGGCCGGAGGCGATGCCGTGGCCGGAGACGTCGCCGACCACGAGCCCGTCGAGCCGGTCGCCGCGCGTATAGAAGTCGTAGAAGTCGCCCGATATGCCGCTGGCCGGCATGTAGGCGAAGGCCGAGTCCCAATGCGCGTTGCTCGGCGCGGCGCTCGGGAAGAAGCCGCGCTGTACCCGCGTGGCGACGCGCAGGTCGTTGACGGAGGCGTCAACCCGGGCCCCGAGCCGGGCCTTGGTCTCCGATAGGCCGACGCTCAGGGTCTCCGCCTCGGCGAGGGCACGGCTCAGCTCGGCCGAGCGCGCCTCGACTCGCTTTGCCAGGTCGGCGCCCAGGGCCTCGCCCTGGTTGTAGGCGCGCACGAACTGGCCGGCTAGCGTGGCGGCGGTCCCGAACGCGAGCGCGAGCAAGGCGTAATCGGAGTAGGAACCGCCGGGGCCGGCGCCCGGGGAGACGAATTCCAGGGCCAGGGCGGCGCCGGCGACCAGGAAGCCGAGCGTCACTCGCAGGGCCACGCGACCGGCAGCGGGCCTATCCTTCCGCCTCGCTAAGGGTAGTATCACGCCCCGGAGCGCCGCGTAGGCGGCGGGCACGACGAGGGCGTAGCGCCAGAGCGCCACGGGAAGCTCGCCTCCGAGCGCGAGCCTAGCGCCCAGCGCCAGCGTCGCGGCTACGGCGAAGCCCTCGGTCGCCCGCGACGGCCTGCGGCCGAGCGTCGTGTCCAGGAAGGCCATGAAGGCCGGCCCCAGGAGGAAGAAGGCGGCGTTCCCGGCCTCGCGGACGAGGCGAGAATCGTGGAAGAGGCGATAGGCGACGACGGTCCGGGCCAGGAGGAGAAGCGCGAGGAGCATCGAGGCGGCGGCGTAGTAGAGGTAGGCCTTGGCTCCCGGCCTGAAGGCGAAGAGCATGGCGTGGTAGAGGCCGAAGAAGGTAAAGATACCGATCAGCACGAGCCGCAGGGGCTCGGCGCGCCGCGCGTCGAGCGTCGCGTAGTCTCCCACGAGGAGCTCGCCGGACAGCCCGGTGACGGCCGAGCCCGGGTCGCCCGCCAGCATGAGGCAGAGCAGGTTCTTGCCCTGCCGCAGGGTCCCCGGGTCGAGCCCGACGAGCACCCCGCGCTGGAAACGCTCGGCTCCGAGGGAGCCGTCGCCCCGCAGGTAGCTCTCGTCTCGGAGAAGGCGACCGTTGAGGTATATCTGCCAGTTCTGCCCGAGCGCGCCCGCCAGGAGGGCTACGCCCGTCCGCGAGGCCGCCAGGGCCTCCGACACCGTAAAGGGTATGGCTATCGTGTAGCGCACAGGGTCGGACGCGGCCAAGCCGAGTGCCGCCAGGCCGCCCCCGGGCGCGAGCCCCAGGCGCCCGGGGCTGAGCTCCCGGGTCGGACCCGATACCGGCTCGAGCCTGGCCCAGGCGGCGTCGCCGGCCAGGGGCTCCGCGAAGGTCCAGTCGAAGGAGAAGCCGGGCCGAGCGTAGGCCGGTAGGCCGGCTAGGTTAAGGAGCTCGGCGTGAGCGGTAGCGGCGGCGCAGAGCGCGAGGGCTAGGCCAAGGCGTCTCATCGTTCTTCCTCCCGCCCCATCATAGCCTGTACGGCCGGGAGACGGAAGGTCACGGCAGGCCGCTCAGCCTATCGCGCAGGGCCGCGGCCCGCTCGTAGTCCTCCGCGGCCACGGCGGCCTCGAGCTCCGCCTGTAGGCGCTGCCGCTCGCCGGAGGCGCCGAAGTCATCGAAGAGGTCGGGATGCCGCTCGGGCGCCTCGGAACTCTCGCCTTCCGGCGGCTCGCCCGCGTGGGCCTCGCGTATCATCTCCACCGGCACGCCGGCTGATTCCACGATGTCCTCGGCTATGTAGACGTCGGCCCGGCAGCGCACCGCCAGCGCTATGGCGTCCGAGGGCCTGGCGTCTATGACGAGGTCGTCGACGCCGGGCCTCGATAGCACCACGTTAGCGTAGAAGGTCCTATCCTTGAGGTCGCGTATCTCCACCCGGGCCAGGTCGGCCCCGAGGGAGCGGATAGAAGACAGGAGCAGGTCGTGTGTGAGCGGCCGGGGCATCTCCACCCGGCCCAGCCCTATGAGTATGGCCTGCGTCTCGAGCTGCCCTATGAAGATGGGCACGACGAGGTCGGACTCCTTGGGCCGAATGAGGACGACGTTGCCTTGATCGGTCTGGGCCACGGTCCAGACGTCCGCTCGTACGAAGGTGTTGGAACCCATGCTTGCTTCCAGGTATAGTATAGACGCCGAGGGCGCGCGATGAAAGCCTTTGGGACTATTACAGTATTTCGGAGGCCGCATGGGCTCGAACAGCTACGAGAAACCCGATTTCTGGTCCCAGAAGGCCCATAAGGAGGGCTACCCGGCCCGTTCCGTCTATAAGCTCGAGGAGATCGATAAGAGATTCGGCCTCCTACGCCCTGGCGCCCGCGTCCTGGACATAGGCGCGGCCCCGGGTAGCTGGAGCCTCTGGGTGCTCAAGCGGCTCGCGGGCAAGGGCTTCCTGGCGGCCGTCGACCTGCAGCCGCTCGGCGTCAGCCCGGCCGGAGAGGACTTCTTCTTCATCCAGGGCGACCTGTACGACAAGTCAGTCCGCGAGGCCCTCGCCGCCCGCGGGCCCTACGACCTGGTCCTGTCCGACGCCGCGCCCGCCACCAGCGGCAACCGCGGCCTGGATACCGACCGCTCCGAGGCCATAGTCGAGGCCGTGCTCGGCTACGCCGACGAATGCCTACGCCCCGGCGGCTGCGTCGTCGCCAAGCTCTTCATAGGGGGAGGCCAGCGCGATATCCTGGATCGCATGAAGGCCTCCTACGAGAGCGCCCGCGGCTTCAAGCCCGAGGCCTGCCGCAGCGAGAGCTTCGAGACATATCTCGTAGGGCAAAGGAAGAGGAATATCTAGCAACCCTGGATCGCAGGGCCTGCCCTGCGCATGG
>CAZNNA010000007.1:0-25368 GCA_964573825.1 uncultured Treponemataceae bacterium | reverse complement strand
ATGGCCGCCACGCGCTCCTCGCACTCGGGATGATAGCCTACCGCGCTGTCGATTATAGCACGGTCTTGCCATGCGGCCGAGCAATTTCATACTATGATTCGAGTAATTTTACTCTACTATTATAGACCATTCCATGCTAGAATAAGCTCATCGCCTATCGGGAAGGGGTGCCCATGAGCATTCTTGATACGATACGAAACAGGGCCGCGAGGCTTCGACGTAGCGTCGTGCTACCGGAAGGCTCGGAGATACGGAACCTACAGGCGGCGGCGATAATGCGGGACCTCGGCATGGCCTCGGTAATCCTCGTCGGGGCCGAGCAAGCGATCCGAGCCGTCGCGGCCTCGAACGGCCTCGACCTCGAAGGCCTGAGGATAGTAGACCCGGCGAGGTCCGGCTCCCTCGACGACTACAAGACCCTCATCTACGAGAAGCGCAAGGCGAAGGGCCTGGGCCTCGAGCAGGCCGCCGCGCTCGCCGTGGACCCGATATACCACGGCATGTGCATGCTGGAGCGCGGAGAGGCCGACGCCCTCGTCACGGGCGCCGAGCATTCGACGGGCGACATGCTGAGGCCGGCCCTCCAGATCATCGGGACGGCGCCGGGTACGAAGACCGTATCCTCGATGTTCCTCATGGTCCTGCAGGACGGCCGCATCCTAGGCTTCGGCGACTGCGCGGTACTGCCCGATCCCAGCGCCGGGCAGCTAGCCGATATCGCCATAGCCACGGCCGAGACCTTCGGCAACCTAACGGGACTCGAGCCGCGGGTCGCCATGCTGAGCTTCAGCACCAAGGGCTCCGCCAGCCATCCCGCCGTCGATAAGGTGGTCGAGGCGACCGCCATGGCCAAGGAGCGGCGCCCCGACCTGGCGATAGACGGCGAGCTACAGTTCGACGCGGCCTTCGTGCCGTCCGTGGCCGGACTCAAGGCGCCGTGGAGCCTGGTAGCGGGAAAGGCGAACTGCTTCATCTTCCCCGACCTTAACGCCGGCAATATCGGCTACAAGCTCGTCCAGCGCCTCGCGGGCGCCGAGGCCATTGGCCCGATAGCGCAAGGCCTCGCCAAGTCCGCCAACGACCTCTCCAGGGGCTGCAGCGCGGAGGATATCGTCAACGTCTGCGCGATAGCCATCCTCAACTCGACGAAAGGCGCATGAATGCACAGCGACGACGCGAAGGGAACCGATACCGTCGCCAAGAAGCCGAGACGCGGCTCTCCGGCGCTCAACCTGGGCCTCATGGCTATCGGCGGGGCCTGGGCGGCCGTCCTCGCGCGTAACGGCGAGGCCAGGTTGGAACGCTGGCTCGCGGCGGGGATCCTGGCGCTCGTCGGCTTGACTGGCATACTGAGGATCGGCGCCAAGCGCGCCGCCGGCTCGGCGGCCGGGCCGGGCGATACCGGCGCGTCCGGCTGAGGGAACGGCCCGCCCATGCGCGTCATCATAGTCGGCGGTAACGCCGCCGGGGCGACGGCGGCCGCGAGGCTGCGGCGACTGAGGGACGACGTAGAGATCGTGGTTATCGAGCGCAGCGAGGCAGTCTCGTTCGCCAACTGCGGCCTGGCCTACTATGTCTCGGGGGCGATCGACAACCGTTCCAGCCTGTTCACTGGCGAGGCCGGCTCGCTCGCCGGTACATACGGCCTGGACGTCAGGCTCCGCCACGAGGCCACGGCCCTGGACGCGGCCGGCCATACGGTCACGGTCACCGACCTGCGCTCGGGGCGCTCCTACGCCGAACGCTACGACAAGCTGGTACTAGCGACCGGGGCGTCGCCGCTACGCCCGGCCATACCCGGTTTCCAGGAGAGCGGCGTACGGTCGCTCTGGACCGTCGCGGACGCCGACCGCCTGGCGGAGCTTCTTGACGCGGGCGCGGCGTCGGCGACGATCCTCGGTGGCGGCCAGGTCGGATGCCTCCTTGCTGAGGCGTTCCGCTCCAGGGGCATGGACGTAGCCCTGGTCGAGGCGGGCTCCTCAGTGCTCGCCCCGCTCGACGCCGATATAGCCGACGCTGCCCGAGTCGAGCTGGAGTCGCGCGGAGTCTCGCTCTTCCTCGGCGATACGGTGGAGAGGTTCGAGCGGACTCCTTCCGGGGGCGTACGCTCCGCGCTCCGCGGGGGGCGCGCGCTGGTCTCGGATATAGCGGTCTCGAGCGTCGGCGTCGTTCCGAATTCCGGGCTAGCCGCCGCCGCCGGGCTCGCCATGGGCGCGGGCGGAGGCATAGCCGTAGGCGGGGACCTCCGGACCTCCGACCCGGACATCTATGCAGTCGGCGACGCAGCCCAGGGCGCCGACCTGCTGACCGGGCTCCCGAGGACCATGGCGCTCGCCGGCCCCGCGCAGCAACAGGGCAGGATAGCCGCCGAGAACATCGCCGGGCTGGACCCCGGCTGGAGCCTTCGCTACGAGGGCAGCCAAGGCAGCGCGATCGTGCGGCTGTGGGACGTCAGCCTCGGCATGACCGGGGCGACCGCCGCGCTCCTTGGGCGCGCGGGGCGGAGCTTCCGCTCGGTGACCATAGACGCGCCCGATCGCCCGGGCTACATGCCCGGTAGCGGCAGGCTGCGGCTCAAGCTGCTCTACGGACTCGACGGCACGGTACTCGGAGCCCAGGCGTCAGGGAAGGCCGGGGTGGACAAGCGGCTCGACGTGGTAGCCACGGCGATGCGCTTCGGGGCCACCGTGGCGGACCTCGAGGGCCTGGAACTATGCTACTCGCCCCATCACGGCACGCCGCGCGACGCCGTCAACATCGCGGCGGCCAAGGCGCGCTCAGAGCTCGCCTCAGGGCGACGGCGTCCGTAGGGATCAAGCCTCTATCATTATAGTATCGTTACTAATCTGCGATACCCGCCCGTCGATGGAAGCGTGGATCGCCGCGCCCAGCTTACCCTCCGGAGGCTCGCCGATCTTCTGCCCGAGCCGGACGCGGTCGCCTACCTCGACGCTCGCCCGGGCGGGAACGCCGATATGCTGCCTCAGCCGTATCGCCACCCGGTCGACCCTCCGCTCGCTCTCGTCCCACGCCACCGGGCCTTGGTGGTAGGCGAGCACCCCGAGGCGCTCCGCCAGGCGCTCGGTGGGCACCATCCGGCCCATCCGGAACGGATCCACGGCCAGGTCCGCCCGGTGGTGCTTGTCGTTCTTCCAGCCGGCCGCGGCCAGTTCCCGCTTGACGCTCTGGTAGAACCGCATCGGCGACAGCTCCAGCGGGCACGAGTACGCCTCGCACAGGCGGCATTCGCAGCACATCACGGCTCCGGTGATCACGGCGTTCTTCACGTTTATGGCATAGGCTCCCGCCCGCATGATCTCGTGGGGGTTGAACGCGTGCCCGAGCAGGTTCCTCGGGCATAGGATGGTGCAATCCCGGCATTGATCGCAGCTCGCCTGGCCCCTGCGCTTCCATTGCTCCGGGGAGCGAGACATGAACCGGGCGACCTTCCCGTCCGCGGGCAGCACTATGATGCCGCCGGTCGTCTTGGTCACGACCTCCCGGGCCGGATCCTTTACGAGCGTACCCATCATCGGCCCGCCTACGACGACGGCGTAGTCCCCGGGAGCGCCCTTCGGGCCTCCGGCCAAGGCCAGGACCTCGTCCAGCCCCATGCCGATGGGAACGCGCACGGTGCGGGGCGAGGCGACCTCGCCGTTGACCGTCACGTAGCGCCTGGTTACGGCCGCCCCGCCGTCCGCCGCTAGGGCGATGTTTGCGAGCGTGGCGACGTTAAGGACTATGCACCCGACGTTCAGGGGAAGCCCCGTCTCCGGTATGACGCGTCCCGTCACGTCGTAGACGAGGCAGAATTCATCGCCGGCCGGATAGCTGCTCGTTTCTATGGGGAACAGGGCCACGGGGTAGCGGCCGCCTCCGGCGGCCCGCTCGCGCACGACCCGCTCGAGCGCTCCCATGGCCTGCTCGTAGTGCCGCTTGAGGGCTATCAGGCCCCGCTCCGCGCCTACGGCCTCGACGACCAGCTCCATGCCCCGGACGACGAGGTCGGGATGGGCGGCCATGAGCTGCTGGTCGCAGCGCAGCATCGGCTCGCACTCCGCCCCGTTGGCTATGACGGTGTCGATATCCCTAGCCGCCAGCTTGACGTGGGTAGGGAACCCCGCGCCGCCGGCTCCGACGACGCCCGCTTCCTTGACCCTGAGGACGAGCTCGTCGCGATTCATAGTACCTTGCTCCTGACCTGCGGAGCCAGCGAGGATATGACCGTCTTGCGCACGAGCAGCCCCGCGGCCGCCGGTTCCGCCGCGGCCGCGGCGACGGCGGCGCTTACCGCGTCCACCTCGCCCTCGAAGAGCACGAAGCTCTTCCCCCCGAGGCCGTTGGCCAGGCGGATCTCCACGAGGTTCACCTCGGCGGCCTTGACGGCCGCGTCGGAAGCCACGATGCAAACGGCGGCGGTGACCGTCTCGACGATGCCCAGGGCGCTGCCCCCGGTCGTTTCCGACGAGAGGTCGAGAGCCCTGAAGACCGCCGGATGGACGTTCGGCAGGAGCAGGCTATCGACGACGGAGGCCCCGGCGACCTGCAGCCCGGCCTTGAGCGCGCCGCCGACCTGGCTGATGTCGCCGGAGAATAACACCATGTGCTTGCCGGGGCACATGGGGCGAGCCTCGAGCAGGTTGACGGAGGCTCGCTTGACCGCCGCGTCGGCAGCCTCGATCCCGGCTGCCACGCTATCCGTCTCGATGAACCCAATGGCGTTGTCTTGCATGTCGGTGTACCTCTCGCTCAGTCGACGTTATCAACGAAGCGCGGCCAGCTCGCCCGCCACGTTATTCATCGCTATGCCTATCGGCGTAACGAACAAGGGTTCTCCCGGGATGACCGTCGGTATGCCGGTAGCCGCCTCGAGGACGCCGGCCATCCCCGGGAACCGGGCGCTGCCTCCGCACAGGTAGATACGCTCCGGCCGATACGGGGCGACGTGCCTCGATATGATGGCGGCGACCTTCTCCATCACGGGCTTGAGCGCGGGAAAGAGGGCCGCTTGCCTCTCCCTGTCCGTCTTGATCGCCTCCGCCTCCATGAACGGGACGCGTAGCGCCCCCGAGACCACCAGCGTGAACTGCGTTCCCCCGGTCGGCTCGTCCGCCGTATAGACGACCTCGCCGGCCTGTATCACCGCCAGCTTGGTCGTGCCGCCCCCGACGTCCACCACGACGCCGGAGTCGACCTGGAGCAGCGTGCTGGCGGCCGTCGCCTCGTCCACCATGCGGGAGCACTCCAGCCCGGCGCCCTGCAGCACGAAACCCGTGGCCCGTACCTCGGCTAGCCCCACGCCCGGCGGATAGGCGCAGGCGGCCGACTCGAGCGTACGTCCTAGCCTAGCCTCGACCTGAGCCTTGAGGTCCTTGACGGTCTGGACCGCGCCCATGAAATCGAACACCACGCCGTCCCGCACGACCTGCGAGAATCGGTACGCCCCCGCTATCGGCGTCATGCCCTCGTCGAGTACCACGAGGACGGTATACGCTGTCCCGAGGTCGACCCCTACGTGCAGCTCGCCGGCGTAGCCCAGGGCCTGGGCCTCGGTCCCGTCGTAGACTATGGCCGTCGCCGCCGCGTCCAGTATGTCCTTCAGGCGGGGATTCCCCCCCCGGGTCGCATCGAGCGAGCCTATCCCGTCGCCGCCGGCCGCCGTCCCTCGCTCTGGGTTGTCTAGCAACGCGTTCACCTATCCTTGCCGCTCGGACGAATGAGGGAGCCGGCTCTCCGCTCGCGCCGGCTCCCTTCATCCCTAGCATGTTTCGATACCGCGGCTACGCGGTCTGGTCCGCCCAATTGGACGGGAAGGTTGCGTAGAATATCTTGACCCAGGTCGGCGTGCTCCAGTGTATCGCCGAACCCTTGGGTATGAAGATGGTGTCTCCGACGTCCGCGACGAGCGTCTTGCCGTTATAGGATATCTCGACGCGTCCCTCCACGATGTACTCGATCTCGTCGTAGTTCAGAGTCCAGTCTATGCCGCGGCCCTTATGGAACGACATGAAGCCGCCGGCGATGCTGGCCGAGTCGTCCATCGTGATGACGTCCCGTAGCCGGAAATCGATCTCGGGCGGATTGCAGAGCACGCCCTGGGCGTTGCGCAGCTCTATGGCCTCCATGTCGCAGTCGTGCGGCATCTTGACCACCTTGAGCTGTCCCGGGCTGGATCCGTACACCTTGGGCGTGGCGCAGGGCGCGCAGGTCGCCGGCTGGGCCGAGTCGAGCCTGGCGAGCACCGATCGGACGATGGCCTCGAGGCGATCGTCCTGCGCTCCCGCCGGGGGCATCCCGGCCGGCGCGGCTTGCGCGGCTTGCGCAGCGGGCGCCGCCTCGCGCGAGTCCTCGATCCTGATCCCCAGTTCCAGCGCGGTGTCCCTCGCCAGCGGCGTCAACGTATCGCCGGGCTCCACCCGGAGGACGGACTGCCCCTCGGCCTTGAGCCTCTCTATATCGAACTTCGAGATTATGCGCTTAGCCATCGCTTAGCTCCTAGTCGGAGCCGGCGGGTCGCTTCGGCAACAGAATCTCGGTGTCCGAAGCCGGCCTGGCTATGACGTGGACGGATACGAGCTCGCCGACGCGCTGCACGGCGGCGGCTCCGGCGTCCGTGGCGGCCTTGACGGCTCCGACGTCCCCGCGAACCATCACGGTCACGTAGCCGGAGCCTATGCGCTCCTGGCCTATCAGCCTGACGTTCGCGGCCTTGACCATCGCGTCGGCCGCCTCGATGGCGCCCACGAGGCCCTTGGTCTCTATCATCCCCAATGCGATCTGAGCTACCTCTGCCATACGACTCTCCTTGCTTGGTACTAAGGCGACGGCTCGGGGCCGTCGCCCTGGATTCAACGATCCTTAAGGGTTGGCTACGCCTTGTCGTCCCTGAAATCGCTCTTGGGAGCGACGAGCAGGGCCACCACTATGCCGAGTATGCCGGCGAAGACCTTGCCGATGATGAGGGGCCCGATGAACTGCGGGCCGTTGGCCGCGGTGAAGCCCAGGTGGTCGGCCAGCGTGAACGCCGCCGCTACCTGGAACGCGGCGTTGATGACCTTGCCGCGAGGCGTCATGTCCTTGAACATGCCCCACATGGGAATATTGTTGGCGAGCGTGGCCACCAGGCCGGCGGCGCCGATGCTGTCCATGCCGAGGCCCTTGCCGAGAGCGCCGAGCGGCTTGGCCAGCACGGTGGTGAGGAACTTGACCAACGGGTAAGCGCCGGCCAGCGCGAGGGCTATGGCGCCGATGATCTCGAGGCCCTGCATGGTGACCTCCCCTAGCTCGTTGGGCGTCAACGAGAAGGTCGGGGCCATGCCCGGCAGGATAACGACGCCCGTCTGGGTCTGGAAGATCACGAGGCCGAGCCCGACCAGGATGAAGCTGGTGATGAATTTGCCGAACACCATGAAGCCCTTGATCATCGCGTCCCGGACGAAGGCGAGCCCGGCGGCGATCAAGGCCGCGACGATGAACACCGGCACGAGGTACAGGAGCGACGGGCCGACGGGGTTACCCGCCAGGACGCTCTGCAGCAGGGCGCCGAAGGGCGCTACGATGATGCCGGCCAGCACGCCGAGCGCCATGTACTTGCGATCCTTGGTCTGGATGATGCCAAGGGCGACGGGGATGTTGAAGACGATGTTGACGCCGAACACGGAGCCGAGGAGGAGGCCGCCGAAGTAGCCGACCCACTCGGGGTCGCCGGCCGCCTTGGCCAGCTGGAGCCCCAGGGGCGTAGCGCCCATGTCGATGGCGAGCAGCGTGCCGGCGAACATGGCGGTCCTGGATCCGATGGCGGTGTACAGCGGCCCTACCAGCGGCACGAGCCACTTGGCGAGCAGGGGCGCCATCGCGATGATACCGACCATAGCGAGGGTCAACGCTCCCATCGCGTTGAAGCCGTTCTCCATCTCCTGGCCGAAGCCGTCTATGATGGGAATATGGGCGTTCGGGGCCCAATGCTTGATGATCCGTTCAATGATGCCGAGCACGGCGAAAATCGCCATGATCCATAGTACAGTCGTGCTGATCGCAGCCATGTGTAAGACTCCTTCTCTGAAAGATGTAGGTTCATCTCATCAATTCACCGAAAAAGGGCCGTCTCGTCGTTCTCGCCGATCGCCATGGTTTTCTCCGAACCTCCTCTCAGCCTCGCGCAGCCTGTATCACCTGCTCGCGGCTAGCTCCTCTTCTATTACCCTTCTGATCATCGCCTCGAAGGCCCCTTCCGGCAGGGCCGCGGCTTGCGCGACGGGCTTCGCTCCGGGGGCCGTTGCGGCGCTAGCGGCGGGCGCCGAGGAGGCGTCGTACACGACGGGCGGCTCGAACGGCCGGATACCGTACGCGATGCGCTTCACGTTCATGAGGTGGGTCACGGTTATGTTATCGCTGCTGATCCCGCCGCCCATCCCGCCGGTGGCCAGGGTCAGCGAAGGCATCAGGCCCGTGCTCAACCCTATGGCGCCGGCCGTCGTCGAGGAATTGGCTATGATACGGAACGCCGGCTTCTGCAGGCCGAACTGCAGGATGATATCCTCGTCGGAGCAATGGATACCCATGGTATGGCCCTGCCCCCCGAAGCGTAGTACCTCTATGCATCGATCGCAGCCAGCATGCCAGCCTTCCTCCACGTAGAACGCGACGACGGGGGCGAGCTTCTCGCGGGATAGCGCCACGGAGGGCCCTACGGCGCCTAGCCTCGCGACGAGGATCCTGGCGCTCGGGGGAACCTGGAAGCCGGCCTTCGACGCGAGCGCCTGGGGAGACCTTCCCACGAACTCGCCCTGCATGAGCCCGTTCGGCCTGAACATCACGGAGCCCAGCCTCCGGGCCTGGTCTTCAGTCAGGAAGCAGGCGCCATGCCGCTCCATGCGCGTCGCCAGCTCGCCAGCGATCGGGGCGTCGGCGACGACCGCTCCCTCGTGGGCGCATATCACCCCGTAGTCGAAGGCGACGCTGTTTACTATGTCGCGGGCGGCCTTCTCCACGTCGGCGCTGCGATCGACGTAGACGGGCACGTTACCGGGGCCGACCCCGAGGGCGGGCTTCCCGACGCTATGGGCGTACTCGACCATCGACTCCCCGCCGGTCGCGATGATCAGGCGGACGTCCTTCTGCCTGAGCAGTTCCTGGGTGCCTTCCATGCTCACGCGCGTCATGCAGGACAGGAACCCCTTGGGGGCCCCGGCAGCCTCGCCGGCCGCCGCGAGTACCCGCACGGTCTCCGACGTGCAGCCTACGGCGTTGGGATGCGGGGCTATGACGAGCGTGTTCCTGGCCTTGACGGCAATGAGGGCCTTGTAGATCGCGGTAGACGTCGGGTTCGTGGTCGGTACCAGCGCCGCGATGACGCCGAACGGCCACGCTATCTCCACGAGCCTCCGCGACTCGTCGCGGTTTATAACGCCTTCCGTCCGGATATCGCGAATCGACTGCCACAGGTCCCGCGAGGCGAACTGGTTCTTGAGCGCCTTATGCTCGGCCACGCCCATGCGGGTCTCTTCGTGCGCCATGCGACCCAGGCGCTCGGCCTGCAGGAAGGCCGCCTCCGCCATGGACACGCAGATGAGGTCGATCTGGTACTGGTTGAGCCTTACCAGGGCCTCGTGCGCCGCCTTGGCGCCGGCTACCAGGTCGCGGGCTTCCTGTATCGAGAGCAAGTCGTCGCCAAACGCTTCCGGCATGTTGTGCCTCCCCTATCGATGATGTCGACGCTCCGTCCCGGGCGCGCCCGTCACTGGAACGCCAAGGGATTCGCGATGACGGAGAACACGGCCTCGTCGAAGGCGGCGCACGCGGCCCGGCAGGCGCTCTGCGTACCGACGAGCAGCGCGCTCGAGCAGTTGGTCTCGGTAAGCCTCGCGTACATGCCTACGCGCACGTCCGCAGCCTTGAGGGCGCGCTCTATGCCGTAGTTCGCCTCGAGCGGGTTAGCCGTGATATAGGCTATGGCAGCGCCGGGCTCGACCCCGGCCAGCTTCGATAGGAACGTCCCGGTGCGGGAGATGACCATGGAGAACCAGGCATGGACGGGCGGCTTGTCGACCGACGCGTAGCGCATACTCTCCACGAACTCGAGGATCGCGTTGATCCCGGCCGTCGCCTCCGCCGGATTGGGAGCGGCCAGTATCATCGAGCCTTCGCCGGACAGGGGTCCCGAGGGATAGTTGCCCCCGGCCCAGTGCGACACGCAGGAGGCGACCCTGACCTCGGCCTTCTTCGTCGCCTCGTCGCCGCCGATGTACAGGGGATCGTCGGAACTGCAGGTGAAGAGCGCGACGCTCTTCTCGCCCGGCTGCAGGTCGAGTGCCTTGGCCATGTCCGGATGCACGTTCGGTATTAACCTCACGGATAGCATGGACGGCTTAATCGTTCGCTCTATCGCGAGAGCCATTCGTTCTCTCCTTTCAGGCGGCGCCCATCGAAGGTGCATCGCCGGCGCGCCCCTAGCCGCCCCGCGGCCCGACTCCCCGTCGGGCCGCGGGAAACCCTCCCGGGCGCTACGTCCTCTTCTTCGCCGCTAGGTCTACCCCGCTCGTCCCGAACTTCAGGTAGTCCTTGACCAGTCCCACGGTCTCGGCGGCCGCCTCGATCGGATCCTTGCCGCGCCTCGATATCATGCAGATGTTATCGCGGTTGGCGTCGGTGCCGAGCGGCTCCCACCTCGGCTTGTAGCCCATGTAGACCGACAAGGCGTCGGAGATGATGAGCCCGGGGCGCTCTCCTATGAGCACGATCACCACCTCGGCCCCTAGCAGGTCGCCGACGTCGTTCATGATCCCGACCCTCGCGCGATTGACGTACACCGGCGGGTTGACCCCGATGCCCGCGGCCTTGAGCCCGGACACCAGGCCCTTGAGCACGTCGTCGGCGTATCGCTCTACGGCGTAGCCGGAGAGGCCGTTGGAGACGACTATCTGCACCTTGGGGTTCTTCTGGCATTTCTCTAGGAGGACCGCCTTGGCCTCGTCGCTCAGCTTGCGCCCGAGCGGGGGCAGGCGGAGGTAGGTCTCCAGCGAGCCCTGGACGGCCGTCTCGCCGAGGTTGACGAGCCCCAGCTTCTTGATGGTCAGCTCGGGGATGACGTACTTGAGGGAGTCCTGGGTGGCGCCGTGGTCGGCCCTCATCTGGAAGTACGTCAGTAGCTTGGGCCTGGGCCCGTTCCTGCCCACGCAGACGCGCTGCGGAGTGGCGTGGACGAGGGCCTTGGCCCCAGCCGGGTCTACCGGATGGTCAATGCCCACGGTCGTCCTGGCTTCCGGCGAGGTGACGTCCTTCACGTCGACTCCGAATTTCAGCGCGGCCGCGCGCCTGGCGGCTATGTCGGCCGGCTTCTGCTTCCCTGCGTATAACGGATATGCAGCCATGTATCGACTCCCCTTCCTTAGCGCTTCAAGAAGAATGACGCGTCGCCGGCCTTGGAGGTCAGCTTGCCGTTCTTGAGTAACCCGAGGCCCTCGGCCCACTTCTCCCACTCGGGGGCGGGACGGGTCCCCATGACGCTCCAGAGCGAGGTCGTGTCGTGGTAGCTGGCGCACTGGTAGCTGAGCATCACGTCGTCTCCCATCGAGACGCCCATGTGGTAGTTGCAGCCGGCGGCCGCGTCGAGGACCATCAGGAGCTCGTTGGTGTTCTGGTCGGCCCGTACGTGGTTCGTGTAGCAGTTGTCGAGCCCGAGCGGTATGCCGAGCAGCTTTCCGCAGAAGTGATCCTCGAGTCCCGCGCGCATGATCTCCTCGGAGTTATACAGGTATTCCGGGCCGATGAAGCCGACCACCGAGTTGACCCCGATGGGGGCGTAGCGGCGGGCCAGTGCGTGCTTGCGGGCCTCGAGCGTCAGCTGGTCGGCGTTATTGTTGGCGTAGGCGGAAAGCTCGGTTCCCTCGCCGGTCTCGAAGTACATGTAGTTCGGGCCTTCCGAATAGCAGTACTTCTTTGCCAACTCGTTAGCCTCGTCGAGCATGCCCACCTCGACGCCGAAGGACTCGAGGGCCTTCTGGGTACCCGCGATGCTCTGGAAGACCTGGCCGATCTTCGCGCCCTTCTTGAGGCACTCCATCTGGGTGGTCACGTGCGACAGGATGCAGTTAGACGAGGGGACGTCCCACTTGGTCCTGATGTCCCACATCATGTCGTACAGCTTCATCAGGTTCTCGTACTGGTCTATGGCGGGATTGATGCCGAGGACCTGGTCGCCGATGCAGAAGGACAGCCCGTCGTAGATCTCCGCGCGGATCGCGTCCACGTTATCGGTAGGGTTGTTGGGCTGGAGGCGGGAGCCGATGCGACCGGGCAGGCCCATGGTGCACACGTTGTGGACCACGCACGGCATCTTCTTGGCGCCTACGATGAGATCCAGGCTGGAGCACAGCTTGGCCACCGCCGCCGCCATCTCGCCGGTAAGGCCCTTGCTGATGGCCGCGATATCCTCGGAGCTGGTAGCCTCGTCGAGTATCCAGGCGCGCATCTCGCCGGCCGTCTTGTTCTTGATCTTCTCGTAGGCGGCGAGGTCCAGCCCGTCGTCTATGGCGCGGGTTATCTCGTCATCCTCGTACGGCACCACGGGCGAGTCCCTCAGGACCCACATGGGTACCTCGGCGAGCACGGTCTTGGCGGCGACTCGCTCCTCGACCGTCTTGGCCGCGACGCCCGCCGCCTCGTCGCCGGACTTCTGCTCATTCGCCTTGGCCAGGACTTCCTTTATGTCCTTGAATTCGTAGGCCTTCCCGAACAGCTTCGTTGTCAATGCCATATTCCCTCCTCATTCCCCTGAAAAGATGAGAGTCTTGATAGAGAGCGAAACGAGACGATCCCCTAACAGTGACTGACCGATATCAACATAGTCCCCCTCGGATAAGGAGACCTCGTCGATCGATAGAACGTCGCGCCCGGGCAGGCCGGCCTCGACGAGCTGGCCGAAGGCCTTGCCCAGATCCCGCTCGGAGGCGAGGATGATGGGCAGCGGGGCCGGGACCGCGGCCGAGGCGTACTCGGCGACGCCCCGGGCGAGGCGGTCGAGGTCGTCGAAGCGCTCGACGACGGCTAGGTCGAACGACAGCGCGACCATCTGCCGGCCCGCGTCGATGTTCCACCTTCGGAGGCCCTCGCCGATGGCCGCGGCGACGTCCGGCGCGGCGAAGCCTTGCGCGATGGCCGGCCTGACGACGGGGACGTTCCTCAGGGGTAAGAGGCCGCCGCGCCCTACCCAGATCGTCATTCCGCTCAGGGTTACCGTCTCGCGGCTCGCGCCCATCACCGTCGCCCGCTCCGTATACGGCGGCCGCAGTACCGTCCAGCGCTTGACGCGCGGATGGTTCCGCAGTTCCTCCCCGAGGAGCGGCCCCATGTCGCCGTAGACGGCCATGTCGCCTATGTCCTCCACGGCTTCGCTTGCGTAGAAGAAATCGGCCACGCCGCCAGAGATGAATACGGCGTCGTCGCTGGCTATGAACGGGAGCGGCGGCGTCTCCATGAGCTCGAGCGCCAGGGGGGAAGACCGCCCCTCGAGGGCATCCGCAATGAGGTCGGCCATGACGCGAGCGACCGAGCGGAGCGTCGGTATGGTCGCCGCGTCGCCGGGCCGCAGGGAAATCCCGAGGTGGCGGAGGATCTTCTCTCCGCTCCTCGTGACGTGGCGCACGAGGCCCGTAGCGCGATCGACCTGGACGTGCCTGCCGCCCACTGACAGCACCACGGTCCCGAGGAGCTCTCCCTGGCGGAACACGGCGATGTTAGTGGTCCCGCCGCCGATATCGACGTTGGTGCCCCGGGCGAAGTGCTCCGCGGTCCATTCGGCGGCGCCGGACCCCCTGCCGGCCAGGTGGGCCTCGAGGGCGGGCCCGGCGACGGTGGAGACGAAATCCCCGGCGAGCGGCGCGACGATGTTCAGGACGCGCTCGGCGTTGTGCTTCTTGGCCGACTCCCCGGTTATGATTACGGCGCCGGTATCGACTTGGTCCGGCGTTACGCCGGCCTCGGCGTAATCGTGGCGCAGCAGGCGTTCGAGCGCCTCCACGTCGACCAGCCCGTCCTCGCTAATCGGCGTGAAGTGGACCGCGCCTTCGTACAGGATTTCCTTGGAATAGATCTCGGCGCGCGGCTTTCGGGAGGGGCCGTACCGAGCCTGGGGCATCGAGCCGAGCGAAGCCGCCTCGGCCACGGTCAGCCTCGACAGCATGATCAGGGTCGTCGTGGTGCCAATATCGATTCCTACGCTGATCAGCTCGACAGATCCCACCTACAGCCCTCCGTTTCCAGGTCGCTCAGGATTAATCCGCTATCGCGTCATCGTATCAGCAGGCAGTCCCTCAGGGTCGCCGCTAGTTGCTTATTGAAACCCTTGACTCGCTTAAGCTCATCGACCGAACCGAAGGGACCGTGCTCATCGCGATACGCCACGATACGCTCGGCCAAGGCCGGCCCTATGCCGGGCAGGGCGTCCAGCTCCTCCGTCGAGCAGCCGTTCAGGTCCACCCGCGACTCGGCTACAGCGGCGTCGCCGCGGCCGGGGAAGGCCGCGCCCTGCGCCGCTGGGAACAAGGCCGGCTGCCTGCCCGGTTCCCCGAGAGACGGGCTCCGCGGCTTCCCGAGCCTCGCCTCGGCCCGAGGCTCCTCGGCCCGAGGCTCCTCGGCTCGAGGCTCCTCGGCTCGAGGCTCCTCGGCAGCCGCCCTGGCCAGTTCGCGGATATGATCGAGCACCAGGCCGACATCGCCGCACGGCCTCGGTATGACGTGAATCGACACGAGCTCGCCTACTCGCTGCGCGGCCGCGGCGCCGGCCTCGGTCGCGGCCTTGACCGCTCCGACGTCGCCCTCGACCAGTACAGCGACGAGGCCCTCCCCGGGAGAGCCCTTGCCTATGAGCCTGACGTTAGCTGCCTTGACCATCGCGTCGGCCGCCTCGATCGCGCTCACGAGGCCGCGCGTCTCCACCATGCCGATCGCCGCGCCGACGTCGCCCCTGAAAAGCTGGCCCATGCTAGACCGTCATTTCCGGAACGTGGTAGCGCCGTCTATCTCGAGGGAGTCCAGGATGCCGACTATAGTCGCGTCCGCGGGAGCCTCTTCCGTGAATTCCGTGTACCTGCCGCCGCTGCCCATCGAGACCAGGACGAGCTCGCCGGAGCCGGCGCCCACGGCATCGACGGCCACGAAGGGCGGTACCGACACCAGTTCGTTCTTCGCCGTGGCTTCCTGGACAATCAGAAGCTTCCGGGCCTTCAGCCTATCGCTCTTCGCCGTGGAGACCGCCGAACCGATGACTCGAGCGATAATCATACGATCTACCTCCAATTATTAGGCTTTACATTGAGTATTTTTACTCTCCATCCTGGTATTGTCAAGCGAAGATTTTAAGCGCCGAACCAAGCCGAGGCCGGCCGGACTCGCGCGGATAGCCGGCGAGGCAGAGCCTG
This sequence comes from uncultured Treponemataceae bacterium, assembly GCA_964573825.1. Taxonomy (GTDB): domain Bacteria; phylum Spirochaetota; class Spirochaetia; order Treponematales; family UBA12059; genus SZUA-370. The sequence continues at coordinate 9,952 of CAZNNA010000007.1, read as the reverse complement.
GGACGAACCGTAGGCGGTACGACGCCCGAGCAGGTCGGGTCCGGGCGGAGCGGTGGCGTTCGGGGTAGGTGCGAGCCGACGGAGGTGGAACGACCCCGTAGCGGAGGAGAGCGACTAGTCCGAGCGGGTAGAGGAGCCGAACAGCGCCCGTATCGCCGCGCCTATGCCGGACACGCGCTCCCAGGCGTCGTCGGAGACGGGACCGGGCTGGCTTCCTCCGGCCACGGCGCCGGCAGCCGAGCCAGCCGATCCGGACTTTACGCCGCGGGCAGCGCGGCCAGGCGAGGGCGCGGCGTCGGGCCCGGCCTCCGCGGGGCCTACCACGCGGCCTAGGCCCATGGCCCTGGCCGCCCGGACCCGCCCGGCCATGCGCCGCACGGGCCGTACCTCGCCGGCCAGGGATAGCTCGCCGGCCAGCGCGGTACCGGCGGGCAGCGCCAGCCCCGTGCGCGCCGAGTAGAGCGCCGCGGCCAGGGCCAGGTCCACGCCGGGCTCGGCCAGGCGCATGCCCCCGGCCACGTTGACGTAGACGTCCTGGTCCGAGAGGCGAAGCCCGGCGTGCTTCTCCAGGACCGCCGCCACTCGGGCGACGCGGGCCGCCTCGATGCGGTCGGAGTAGACCCGCGACAGGGCGGCCTTGCCCGGCACGGTCAGGGCCTGGATCTCCACGAGCAGGGCGCGGGTACCCTCCCAGGTCGCGGCGACCGCGGCTCCGGCCGGGGCGCCTCCATCGCGCCTGACGAGGAAGACGCTCGATGGATCGGACAGTTCCTTGAGCCCCGAATCCGTCATGGTGAAGAGCCCTACCTCGTCGGTCGAGCCGAATCGATTCTTGGCCGAGCGCAGGAAGCGTACGTCGGTCTCGCTCTGCTCGAAGAGGAGGACGACGTCGACCGTGTGCTCCGCCGCCTTGGGGCCGGCTATGAGCCCGTCCTTGGTCACGTGGGCCACGAGGAAGCAGGCGGAGCCCCGCTCGCGGGCCCAGCCCGCCAGCTCGAGGGCGCAGTACTTGACCTGGTTGGCCGTACCGGGTACGGCTCCCGCGTCGGCGGCCGACAGGGTCTGGAGGGAGTCGACGACGAAGAGCGCCGGCTTGAGCCGGTCCAGGGCGGCGAGCGCCTCGCCCAGGTCGCCGGTACAGAGGACCTCGAGGCCCTGCCGCTTGAGGCCGAGCCGGTCGGCCCGCAGCCGTATCTGGGCCGCGCTCTCCTCGCCCGAGACGTAGAGCACGCGGCCCTCGACGCCTGCCCTGGCCGCGAGCTCGAGGAGCAGGGTGCTCTTGCCGATGCCCGGCTCGCCGCCCACGAGGACGCTCGAGCCGCGCATGATACCGCCGCCGAGCACGCGATCCACCTCGGCCGAGCCGGAGGTATAGCGGGCGCCCTCTGCCGGGTCGACGGCCTCGAGCGGCACGGAGAAGCGCGCCGTGCCCGCCGGCCCGCCGCCCGCCGCCCGCCCTACGGCCGGGGCCGCGGACTCGCGCAGGGTGTTCCACTCGCCGCAGGCGGGGCAGCGCCCGAGCCACTTGGGCTCTCGGTGCCCGCAGGAACCGCACTCGTAGCCGGGCTTATCTCTCTTTGAGCTCGTCACAGGCCGAGCTCGGGCGCCAGCCTGGCTCGCGTCACCGACAGTATCTCGGCCGTGGAGACGCGCACGAGCCTCAGGAAGAGCTCGTACGACTCGCCCCGGCGATAGAGCGTCGGAGCCACGAGGAGCTCGGCCCCGAGGAGCTTGCCGACCTCGGCGGCCCTGGTCTCGTCCGCCAGTCCCGATAGCTGCAGCTCCAGCTCGGCGAGCACCTTCTGCAGGTCCTTGCGTTCCACCGTACGCCAGCGCTTGAGTTCGGTCGAGGCCATCGCGAGGCGCTCGCCGAAGTACTCCGCGGTCGGTCCCAGCCCGTCGGCGCTCGCCTGGACGGGCAGGATGGCGCAGGCCGTCTCCGGCGTGACGCGATAGGTCGAATAGTCGGCTAGGCTGCCCATGGCGTCGCGGAAGAGCTTGGCCAGGGTCTCGTCGCGGGTCTCGTCGCTCGCGGGGCGCGCGCTATAGTAATCCTCGCCGGGCGCCAGGGGCGCGTCGCTCAGGTGAGAGACCTCCTCCTTGACGAAGCGTATGATGATGGCCTCGAGCTTATCGGTCTGGAAGTTGGCCCCGGTGTGATGGCTCACCGAGCCGGGAGAGCCGCCATCGGATTCGCCTGACTCTCCATAGGTTAGGAAGATATAGCGAGCATCGGTCAGCTGGGACAGCTGCCTGAGTACGTACTCGCCCTCCAGCGGCAGTCCCCCGGTACCTATGGTATAGAGCTTTATGGCGCGCGCGCGGGCATCGTTGGCCGCCTTGACGTAGCTGTAGTCGCGGCCGTAGTCCAGGTGAGCCTCGGCATCGGTGACGACGAAGGCCAGGCGCAGGCCGTCCCGGTTCCAGTCGATGGCGTTAACGGCGTCGTCCAGCGCCGACTCCAGGTCCTCGGGGCCGTCGCCGCCGCCGCTCGCGTAGACGGGCGCTAGGGCGGCCCTGAAGGCCTCCACGTCGGCGGTCAGGGGCACGACGCTCGTGACGTACTCGTCGCCCCGGTCCTTGTAAAGCACGAGGCCGAAACGGACGAGGGTCCTGGGGCTGAGGCCCTGTAGGTTATCGTGGATGATGTCTATCGTCGCCTTGAGCCGCTCTATCTCCTCGCCCATGGAACCGGTCGTATCCATGACGAAGAGCACGTCCAGGGGCAAGGGGTCGGGAACGGAGCGGGACCCGGGCAGCCTAAGCTCGACGAGGCGAGGGCCGTCTCGGGCGACCGTCGCCTTGACCTCCCGCCCGCGGTAGCTGGCGCGGACCTCGAAGCTCTCGACCTTGGCTCCCAAGGCCGCCGGGTAGAGTCGGAACGAGCCGTCGGCATAGCTCAACCCCGCGGCCAGCTCCCTGCCGCCCGAGCGTACCGAGACGGCGGCGTTCGGTGCGGGCCTTCCCTGGGCGTCGAGCACGCGTAAGGTGAGGCGCTCCGATATATCGTAGGCGTGGTGAGGCACGGCTCCGTACTTGGCCAGGAAGTCTACGAAGTAGCCGAACTGGGCGTTATCGTCGGAGAAGCCCGCCTTGAGGCCGGAGGAACCCGGGGTCGGGCGGCGGCCGGGAGCGCCGCCGACGGACTTGGCGGCATCGTATTCGTACATGACTGAGGGGGCGGGCGCCGCGTCCCCGCGAGCGCCGGCGGGAAGCGGCTCGGTCCCGGCATCGGCAAGCTTATCCCGGGAGGAGGCCGCGGCCTCGGGCTCCGCTAGGCCGACCTCGCCGGCGGGAGTGCCGGTGCAGCCTGCGAATAGGGCCAGGGCAATAGCGAGGGCCATCGCGGCGCTCGCGACGCCCAGTCTGGTACGAGCCATAGGGAGCCTCCTTCGTCTTCGAACCATTATACTACGAAGGAGGCCGCTTAACGACCCGGGGCTAGCGGCCCCCGGAACGAACCTTTCCCGAGCCGGAGATATGGGAGTCGACCAGCGGCCTGCCGCCGTAGGTCACTCCGCCGGATCCAGCGATGGAAGCCTCGAGGATCTCGTCTACATGGAGCTCCACGTCACCGGAACCGCCTATGGCGACCTTCGCCTTCCTGACAGCCAGCCCGGCGGCCTCTACGTCGCCGGAGCCCGAGATGGCGATGGATAGGGTACCGCAGGCGCCGTCTCCCACGCGGACGTCGCCGGAACCGGATATGCCGATCTCGCCCGAGGTCGCGTACAGGTGCCCGGCCTCTATGGAACCGGAGCCCGAGAGCCTCAGGGAGGCGCGCTCGACGGTGGCCGACAGCTCGACGCCGCCGGAGCCCGAGAGCCGTGCGTCGAGGCTCGCGTAATCGAGCCCTCGCGGCATCCGGATATCTCCCGATCCGCTCAGAACCAGCGAGAGGTCGCGTCCGCTGACGGGTTCCTCGACCAGCATGTCGCCGGAGCCGCTCAGGGTAAGGCCGGAGAGGCTCGGTAGCGTCACCCGTATCTCGAGCTTCGTCGGGCTCACGATGAAGGAGCCGGGCTTGAATCCGAGCCACAGCTCTCCGCCCGAAACCCTGGCCTCGAAGAGGTCCTGGATGTTGGAATCCGTTATAACGACGACGCTGCATTCCTTGCCGGGGCGGACGAGCACGCGGCCCGAGCCGGCCAGCTCTATGGACGAGAAGGAGCCGACCCTACGTTCCTCGGTCTCGACGACGCCGTTGCCGCGGACGCCGAGGCCCAGGCAGGAGGTAAGCGGGAGCGCGGCCAGCATGGCCGCCAGGGGGATGATACGTTGGTTGATCATGACGATCCTCTTACGAGCGAACGATAGCTTCAAGGCCCAGCCCTATCCTCGACTCGCGCCCTAAGGCCGCGAACGATTAAGGCCACCGTTCCGGAGACTCCGCGAACGGCTCGAGGGGCCGTGGTACGGTAGAATATAGCGCTTCTTCCTTAGAGAACCAACACCTTCTTAACGGTTTCCTGCTTCACACCGAAGAGGCGCATGAAATCCTCGGCGCTCGCGTAGGCCGTTCCGGCCTTGGCGTTGAAGGCGGAGGCAAAGGCGCTAATCTCATCGGGCTTTCCGGAATACAGGGCCGAGGCGAAGGCGGCGCGGAACATACCGGCCTCTACCAGGGCCGTCGTCGCTAGCTTACCGTACTTGGCCTTGGCCTTGCCGTCGACGATGGCCGTGGATCCGTCATAGCCTATCGTGAACATGAAGTCTTCCCTGGATATCATGAGTCCTCCGTATAGACAAAAAGGCCGGAGCCCCGAACGGGCCTCCGGCCTCTGATGATACACGGCTAGCGCCGCTCGGCGCAACCGGGCGCCACCTAGCGAGGGCAACACTCTCGCGGCCCCCGCCTCTGGAGGCGGCGCCGCCGGAACGGCGCCTAGCTGTTAGGCTAGGCTAAAGCTATCCTTACCGGCGCCGCACATCGGGCAGACCCAATCCTCGGGCAGGGCCGAGAAGGCCGTACCGGCGGGGATCTTGGCGTCGGGGTCGCCGACGGCCGGATCGTAGATGTAGCCGCACACGTCGCACACGTACTTTTCCATGGTTCCTCCTACGCCTAGGCCTTCCAGAGGCCGTGCAGGTTGCAATATTCGCGCGCGACGACTCGCGACGCCTCTATCATGAACGTCGCCTCGGGCTTATCGCCGGGCTTCAGGTGGGCCCGGTACGACTTGCCGTCGGCGATGAGCTCTATCCACTCGATATAGTGCTTCTCTTCCATCGGGTGCGCCACGGCGCCGACCGTGACGCGCCAGCCGCCCTGGACGCGCTCGACCACGGGAACGTGCTTCTCCTTGGCGCCGTCGCTCGTGTTCTCGGCCAGGAGCCTCATGGGCTCGCCGCAGCAGACGAGCTGGCCGCCGCCGGCATGCACGACCTCGACGATGTTGCCGCACTTCTCGCACTTGTAGATCTGCCTGAGTTCTACCATAACCTTGCCCTCCTTAGGATAATCCTTACCAATTCTCCGCTATGCGCTCGAAGTACGCCTGGGGATGGGCGCACGCGGGGCAGGCCTTGGGCGCCTCGACGGCCTCGACGATGTAACCGCAGTTGCGGCACTGCCACACCACCGGCTTGTCGGCCTTGAAGGCCGCGCCCTTGTCGATATTGGCCTTAAGCTTTTCGTAGCGCTTGGCATGCTGGCGCTCGGCCACGGCTATGGCCTCGAAGACTACGGCTATGGCCTCGAGGCCCTCGGCGCGGGCCGTCCTGGCGAAGTCAGGGTACATTTCTTTCCACTCGTGGTTCTCGCCCGAGGCCGCCTCGAGAAGGTTCTCGGAGGTGGTCCCGACGGGACCGGCGGGGAAGGTTCCGGTAACGGTGATCTCGCCGCCCTCCATGAACTTGAAGAGGCGCTTGGCGTGTTCCTTCTCCTGGGCGGCTGTCTCCTCGAAAACGGCCGAGACCTGCATGAAGCCCTCGTCCTTGGCCTTGCTCGCAAAATAGGTATAGCGGTTGCGAGCCTGAGACTCGCCCGCGAAGGCGGCCATCAGATTCTTCTCCGTCTGAGTTCCCTTGACGCTGTTCATTCGGTCCCCTCGTAATCGTTGATACGACGCGTTCCGCGTCGCCGTCCGCCCCTCGGGCATAGGTAGACTCCCGCGAGGGCGTTCGTAGCCGGGGGAGGAGCGAACATTAGTATAATAGTAATTCATTATGTAAGCAAACACGAAAAGCGCAAGCGCCGCTGCGCCGCCGCGCGTGGTGCGAGCCGAGGAGGCCTCCATGGCGAACGCGACGGTAACGTACGATAGGGCGGGAGCGCAGGGACAGGAGGGGCTGGACATACGAGAGCGGCTCGAGCGCGCTGGGACGCCGTCGGTGGCCGACTACGAGCTCGTCGCGGCCATTCTCGGCACCGGGACGGCCGGCAAGGGCGTACGGGCCTTGGCGAGCGAGGTCCTCGCGGCCATGGACTTCTCGACCGCCATCCCGAGCATAGAGGCGCTCGCGGCCCTGCCGGGCCTTGGCCGGGCTAGGGCCTGCAGGCTCGCCGCGGCCTTCGAGCTCGGAAAGCGCTTCTACGGCGTCCGCGAGCGTCGCATAGCCAGCCCGGAGGACGCCTGGCAGCTCGTCAGGCACTTCGACGACCGTAAGCAGGAACGCTTCATCTGCTGTACCCTCAACGGAGCCCACGACGTCATCGCGGTCAGGGTCGTCACCGTGGGACTCGTCAACAGGACCATAGTCCACCCCCGGGAGATCTTCGCAGAGGCCGTGGCGGACAGGGCCTGCGCCATATTCGTGGCCCATAACCACCCTTCGGGCCGCCTGGAACCCTCGGCCGAGGACCTCGACATCACCCGTCGCATCCAGGATGCCGGCAGCGTCCTAGGGATACCCCTCCTCGACCACATCGTCTTCTCGCACGAGGCCTTCGCGAGCATGGTCGAGTCGGGGCTGCTCCCGTCGCCGACGGCATAGCCGCTCCGCTGGCGCGATGGAAGCCGGAGAACCGCGATCAGGCCTGCCTCGAGCCGTCCTTCACGAGATAGATGAACGGAAGCGACAGGAGCGTCACGACGCCCTTGACGATGACGTTGAACCAGAATATCTGCCAGACCTCGGCCGCGGGGAGCCCGAAGCCGAGCCCGAAGGCGAGCCAGGCGAAGATGAGGCTATCGACGGGAACGGCGGCGGCGTTGGAGACGAGCACGCGGACCCACTGGAACCTGGTCGTGACCTTCGTCATCCAGAGGTGGTAAACCTCGGTATCGATCAGCTCGCTCACGACCTCGGCCAGGATACTCGCAACGACTATCGTCCAGGCGGGGGCTAGCACGCGCGAGAACGCGTCGTTCATGGTGACCGAGGTTCCCTCCCAGGCTGCCCAGGAGGCGTCGGCGGGGAGGAGGCAGATGAGCCAGAGATAGGCCGCCATGACCACGTTGACGGCGGCGGCGAGCAGTACGGTCGCCCGCGCGGCCTTCTTCCCGAGCCGCTTATGGATCATGTCGCGTATGGTGAAGGTTATGGGGTATACGAAGGTGCCGGCGTCTACGGCCCAGCCACCTACGTCCGCTATCTTGAGGCTCCCTATATCGGAGAGCATCTGGGCCGCGATATAGGCCCCCGTCAGCGCTATGGCCCCGCTCGTCACGGTCGCGGCGCGCGCCTCCGCGGCCTTGGCCCTCAATCCTCGTTTCGGCGATTCGATCATTCCTTGTCCTTATCTCCTATGGTCTCCCCGGCCGTCGCCGGTTTCCTGCGCTTACCGAAGACCCCTCGCAGGAGGTCCGTCACGACGTTCTTGCGCGCCACGACGCGCGTACCGGTAAAGGCAGCGATATTCTCCTCGGTACCGGCACAGAGAAGGACGTCGTCCTTCTCGAGCCTATGCCCGGGATCCGAGAAGCTATAGTCGTCGTTATCGTCCTTGCGGAGCGCGACGACGTTGATACCCTTGGCTTGGCGCAGGTTCGCCTCGATGAGCGTCTTCCCGACGTAGTGCTGCGGTACGAGGAGCTCGGCCAGGACGAGGCTCGGGCTGATGGGCATCAGGGAGAAGAGCGTGCTCGAGACGAGCATGGGTACGAGCTTGGCTGCCGCCTCCTTGGCCGGGTAGACGATGCGAGTCGCGCCCACCATCTCGAGTATCTCTCCGCGCTCCTCGTCGTCCGCCCTGACGATGATCTGCCTGGCGCCGAGCTTCTTAAGGGCGTTGGTGACGACTATGGCCGCCTCGAGGTGGGCGCCCACGTCGACTATGGCTACGTCTATGCCCTCTGGTACTATGCGCATCAGGGCGTCGGCGCTCAAGGCATCGGCTATATATGACTTAGCCGCGAATTCCCTGAACCGTTCGACCGTCTCCCGCGACTTATCCACGATGATGATCTGGTCGCTCGCCTCGGATAGCTTCTCGAGCACGTGCGAGCCGAAGCTCCCTAGGCCAATGATGGCGTACTGTCTACTCATGCCCTTTCCTCCTAGCCCAAGAGCAGGCTCTCGTACGGGTACTCCGCGAAGCGCTCCACCCTATCGAGGGGCCTCGATATTGCCATGGCGAAGAGCCCTACCCTCCCGATGAACATGGTCGCGATGACGACGACCTTAGAGGCCGGTAGCAGGCTAGCGGTGACGCCCCTCGAAAGGCCCACCGTACCGAAGGCCGAGACTACCTCGAAGAAGAGGTCGCCGAAGTCCATGCGGCCGTGCTCGATGGCGAGCACGGCCAGGAGGCTCGCGGCTATCGTTACCGCCGCCTTGGCTATGATGGAGAACGCCTTGGCCACCGAGCCCGCGGACAGCGATCCGCCCCGGTACATTATCGTGCCGTCGTCCTCGTACCCGCGGAAGGCAGCGGCGAAGGCGATGAAGATCGTCGTCGTCTTGACGCCACCGGCCGTTGATCCCGGAGAACCGCCCGTGAACATGAGGGCGATGACCACGACGATAGAAGCCAGGGAAAGGCTCGACTGCGGTACGGTATCGAAGCCGGCGGTCCTCGTGGTCACCGACTGGAACAGGGCGGAAAGCGCCTTCTCCGGCAACGAGAAGGCGCCGTAGGCATGCTTAGCCTCGAGGGCCAGGAAGGCTATGCCTCCCGCCGCTATAAGCACCGACGTAGTGATTAGCACGATCTTGGTATGATAGGTGAGGCGCCTCTTCCTACGCATGAAGACCCGTCCCACGTCCTGCATGACGACGAAGCCGATGCCGCCGGATACGACGAGCGACATGATCACCGCATTAACTACCGGATCGTTCCTGAAGGAACCTAGGCTATCGCTAAAGGGGGAGAATCCTGCGTTACAGAATGCGGACACGGCAAGGAAGGCTGCCTGGAACGAGGTACCAGGAACGCTCTCCATCGAGAATCTCGTTGCCAGGGCTATGAACCCTAGTAGCTCGAAGGAAAGCGTAGTCAGGACTATAGTCCGTACGATACTCCGCGGGTCCGTGTTTACCTCGTCGACGTACATCTCCTTGATGATGCCGCTATTGACGAGCGATACCTTCTTGCGCGGCAATGCGACGTAGAGCGTCGCGAACGTCACGATGCCGAGCCCTCCGAACTGGATAAGGAGCATGAGTACGACCTGACCGAAACGGCTATAGAGCGCGGTGTCTACCGTCGCCAACCCGGTCACGCATACGGCGCTCGTGGCGGTAAACGCCGCGTCAAGGATGGAAAGCCTTCCTGGACCATTCCAGGCGAGCGGTAGCGACAACAGGACCGTTCCTATGACAATGACGGATACGAAGTATGAAACGATGCTGATCTTTTCGAAAGAAACCCTGTAGCGCATCGGCATAGCCTACCACGCCGAAAGGATAGCGGGCAATAACGGCAGTAGCTTCGACCGCTTCTCGTTACCTGAGCCGTGAGCCGCGGGGCTCCGCCACGCAGTAGGCGCCGCAATCCCGGACGGTCGCGGCGATGTCCGCCGCCGCGATCGACTCAGCCGACAGTAGCCCGACTGTAACCGCTTTTTCT
>CAZNNA010000006.1:17414-27150 GCA_964573825.1 uncultured Treponemataceae bacterium | reverse complement strand
CTGAGTACGCGGGAGTCGGACCACTACAACACCATTCCACTCGACAAGCGACGCGCAGCGGCGCATGGCGCGGGTCCGACTCCCGTTTCCCGCTCAAGTTCAATGAAAGCCTGCGGACTGACCGCGGGCCTTTACGTTTTAAAGCTACTGAGTACGCGGGAGTCGGACCACTACAACACCATTCCACTCGACAAGCGACGCGTAGCGGCGCATGGCGCGGGTCCGACTCCCGTTTCCCGCTAGAACCTATACCGCATCGATAGGCCCAGGGCGAAGCCGAGGCGGATCTTTACGGTCTCGGCCGGCATGAAGGAGCCCAGGTACATGAACTCGAGGCCCGGGGCCAGGTGCTCGAGGAAGACGGTCTCGATGCCGACGCCGAGCCCTAGCTGGAAGGCCGGCGCGTAGGCGTTGCCGTCGGTACCGCCGCCCTGGCCCGAATGCCCGAGGACGCCGTTCAGGTAGAGGCCGCCGGAGAACCAGTCGGAGAAGTCGGCGGCGTAGAGTCGGTACTGAAGCGCGCAGGCGGCGTTGTACCGGTAGTATCCGTTCCCATCGACGGTGGCGCCGGCGAGGGCTTGCAGGCCGAGCGGTCCCATCCAGCGCTGGTACGAGAGGCCTCCGAGGCCGTTGCTTGACGCGAAGTCTATGATCGCGTGGGCCCCGAGGGCGTTAGGGAAGCGATCGGCGGCGACCTCCTGGGCGGCGAGAGGGGCTAGCGAGAGGGCGGATAGGACGAGTGAAGCGAGTCTTCTTCGCATACGGTGGTACTCCTAGAACTATCAGAATACTGGGTGGAATGGCGCGGTTCAAGCGTAACGTGGTCGCTAGGGTGACCTCATATGCGTTGCTTTTCCTTAATCCTCTAGTCGCATAAATCTTCGTTGACAACCAGATGTTTCAGGCGTACAGTCGGTTCCATCAATCCTGTTAGGATAAGAAAACATGCAAGAAGCAATGAGATCAAGCAAGGTCGTATGTTTGCTCGTCGGCTTGGTTCTCGCGTCGAGCCTCGGAGCTGCTCCCAGGGAAGGATCGGATATCGCCGTCCAGGGAGGGCTATGCATTCCCATGGGCGGCTACGCGTATCTGTACGGAACCGGCGCGTCCGGGGAGCTGTACGGACGCCTCGGCTTGGGAAGCCTATTCGGGCTTAGGGGGGCTTTCTCGTATTCTGGCGTACCGGTCAAGAGCGACGAGTCGTTCTCTCTGCTCAGCGTCGGGGCCGGTCCGACTCTCGGCTTCGATCCCCTCCCATGGCTAAGGATAGAGGCGAGGGGCATGGGCGGGTATTACTACGCCGCCCTCATGACCGACGATTCCGTACGGGGCTACAATCCTTGCTGGGAAGGCGGGTTGTCGCTCTCGGCCAGGCTAGGGCCGTCTTTCTCCCTTGGCCTGGACGCGGCGTATCGCTCTTTTCTGTATTTCGTTGACGACCTTCGCCTCTCGGCGACAGTTATGATTTCATTCCAGAGTAAGGCGTCCAAGCCTGCCGCCGATCCTGGCCTGTTCCTGGCCGTAGATTCGCTAGCGTTCTCCGACGTCTACCCGCTATTCTATAAGCACTACGACGAGCACCCGTTCGGTTCCGTCGAGCTCTCCAACCGGGGCGCTACCCCTGCCGAGGGAATCAGGGTCAGCGTCTTCATTAAGGAGTACATGCCCAACCCTAAGGTCGTGCCGCTTGACGCTCCGCTTGGGCCGGGAGAGTCGGTTGTCGTGGATCTTTACGCGCTTTTCTCTCGTTCCATCCTATCGGTATCTGAGACCACTAAAGCCTCTGTGGAGCTTGTCGTATCGTATACCGCCGCTGGCAAGGAGAATATCGAGACCCGATACGAGACGGTGCGTATCTTCGATCGCAACGCCATGACCTGGGACGACGATCGCAAGGCCGCCGCCTTCGTGAGCGCCAAGGATCCGACGGTTTCCAAGTTCGCCCGTAACGCCCTGTCCTGCGTCGCCGGGGTTCGAGAGACCGCCTTGGATAAGAACCTGCTGGCTGCCGTAGCCGTGCACCGCGCCCTGTGCTTGCATGGCATAGCCTACTCGTCGGCGCCCGTAGCCGCCCTTAAGGCTAAGGATATAAAGACCGTCGACTCGGTTCAGTACCCGGCCCAGACCATGGACTTCAAGTCCGGTAACTGCTCCGACCTAACGGTGCTTTACGCCTCGGCGATGGAGGCGCTCGGTATCGAGACTGCGCTCGTCACCGTCCCCGGGCATATCTTCCCGGCGATAGCCATGACGGTCGAACCCTCCGAGACCGCTCGCTTCGCTAGGAGCGAGGATCTCATCGCGGCCGGGGGACGGCTCTGGCTCCCCCTCGAGGCGACGATGCGCGACGGAGATTTCCTGTCAGCCTGGGCGGAGGCGGCCCGGGAATGGCGCGAGGCCTCGGCCTTAGGCCAGGCGGCCCTCTTCCCGGTCCACGACGCCTGGACGACCTACGAGGCAGTCGGTTTCTCCGCGAGCGGCGATCCGCTACCGGTAACAGCCCCCGATCCCGAGCGGATTCGACCTCTCTACATCTCCGACCTCGAGCGCATAGCCCTGGCCGAGATAGCCAGCAGGGAGGAACGCCTCAAGGTTTCCATGGCGAGCCAGGGAGGCTCGCCGAGGCTCCATAACTCGCTCGGGGTACTCTACGCGAGTTATGGGCTCTTCGAGCGGGCGGAAGCCTCGTTCCAGGCAGCCTTGGGCCTAGCCCGCTACGCCCCGGCCCTGGCGAACTTGGGCAATGTACGCTACCTGCAAGGACGCTACGCAGAAGCCGTACCCCTTCTTAAGGAGGCAAGGGCGGCGGATCCCCGTAACGCCGCAGTGCTTGCGGCCCTTTCGCGAGCCGCCTTCGCCGCTGGCGAAAGAGCCCTGTCCGAGGAGGCCTATTCGAGCCTGTCCCAGGTGGATGCGGAGCTGGCAGCTAGGTACTCGTACCTGGCGATACCTGGCGTAGCCGGCACGCGAGCCGCCGAAACGGTTAGCGTCGCCACGGCGACGGAGTGGATGGAATGAAGCGATATCGAGTCCCCGGGCGAGTGGCGATACTCGAGGTCGCGGCCGTTGTTCTAGCGCTTGCTACCTTCTCGTGCTCGGGCATCATGCTTTCGGAAGTGGTCAACAGGAGGACGATTGGCTCCGGCGTACTGGACCTGGTCGTCACCTGTAAGGGCGACCGTACCGTACTGGTAGCATGGACGCCTCCGCCTCTTGGCCATGTCGCATCGTACCTGGTCGTTAATGCCACTACCGGGGAGAGGCATAGCGTCCAAGCGGGAGCCGAGACCGCTCTCGCGGTTCCGGTGCCGAAGAACAACGTACCATACCGCTTCGAGGTCTACGCGCTAGACGCCTCGGGGATCGCGTCCTCGGCCAAGGCAGGCTATTGCGTCACCTCAAGGCCCCCGAAGGTTCATACCTTCGGGGAGCTGAACCCCGAGGGGACCCAAGTCGTACAAGCGTGGCAAGAGCAGTATTACCTGGATCAGGCCGGTAGGATAGAGACGTCCGTGATCAGGCAGTACGATTACGCCAGCCAGGTCCCGGGATCCGTGACGGGCTCTACGCAGCGTTCGTATGACGCCGCCGGTAACCAGATCGCCTTATACGAGTACTCCGGCTCGAGCAGGGACTCGAGTATCATTACCTACGCCAAGCTGTACGAGTACGATTCAACGAACCGCTGGGTCAAGAGAAGCGATTACGAACCGGGCGATACCCTTAAGTTCTACGACGTGGCTTCGCGGGACTCTTCCGGCGCCTTGACGGGTCTCATCCGTTATGGTCCCGATGGGTCGATTCAATTCACCATGAGTTACTCGTACAACGCGGATGGCTACTGTACGAGGGAAGCAAAGGGCGTTAAGCCTGATGGAACGCTATACAGGGTTTGGGAATACTCCTATGACGATGAATGGAAGCTAATTAAGCAGAAGTACCGTCGCGGGACTACGCTCGAGGGCATGGTCTTCGAGTATGATTATAACGCCGTTACCGGCGATATCGAGGAAGAACGCGAGAAGATACTAAAGGTCGATGGCTCGGAAGTCCTCTATTACATGCATCGCTATGAGTACTAAGCCTCTCGCTTTGCTCTCCCTATCCCCCGTACGCCTCGTAGTGCGCCGCGACGTAGGCGTTGGTCCCCTCGCGCACGAGGTCCCGGTAGCGGGCGTAGGCCTCGTCGGCCGACGGCGCGGGCCAGTCGCCCGGCAATAGCTCGGGCGGCAGGGGCGGGACGAGGCCCATGAGCTCGACGTAGTCGGTCAGGGCGTCGAAGTAGCGGCGGAAGCATTCCGCGTCGGAGGGCCGCTCGCCGGCCGCGACGGCGCGGGAGAGGCCCTCGGTCTCGGCCAGGAAGCGCTCGCGGAAGGCCCGGATGCCCGCGGCCCGCTCGTCCAGCCGGAAGAGCCCGCGGGCGAAGGCGGGCGCGTCGCCCCGGTACTCCGCCGACCACGAAGACGCGAGCCCGTCGAGGCGCGGCGACGCCAGGAGTGCAGCGAGGGCCGGCTCGGGGTCGACGGCGGATGCCCAGAGCCCGGCCGCGGCTCGGGCGAAGCCCGAGTCGGCGAGGGCGGCGGCCAGGGCCCCGCGCTCGTCGCGCCGCTCCTCGGGGAACTCGTAGGACACCAGGCGGAAGCGCCCGTCCCAGGGTTCCTCGGAACGCCGCCCGACCGAGCGGGCGACGGCCGCGGCTATCTTCCGCCGGCCCGCCTCCTCGAGGAAGTAGAAGCTCGCGCGCCCCTTGCGCCGCGACCGCAGGTAGCCCTTGCGGGCCATCCGCGAGAGCGCGAGCCGGGTCGCCTCCTCGGAGACGCCGAGCGGCCCGAGGAAGGCGTAGAGCGTGGCGAGCGAGAAGGCCGCGTACTCCCCCTCGTCCAGCAGGGCTCCGTAGAGCGAGAACACCTTGGATTCCGTCGATCCTACCATCCCGCCATCCTAGCGCGTCGCCTCATCGCATCCTCCTCGATGGTATGGTAGGAACTAAAATGTATCACAAAAAGAACTTGCCGAATTATATATGACACATTACAATTCGTCCATGGAAATCGTCCTACCAAGGAGGCACTCATGAGAGCTTGCGGTCACGGCGCGTTCATGGCAGCCGCGCTCGGGCTGGCCTTGTCATCCGGTTTCGCGGGCTGCGCGGGAGTGCCGGCTAACCCGGCCGGCGCCGGCGAGCCCGCGGGCCACGCCGTCGCGGAGGTCCCCGCTGCCCCGGCTGCGCCCGACTTCGACGGGGGCGCGGCGCGGAGGGCCCGGGCGGCGAGGCGCTTCGAGCGGGAGCGCCTCGATCCGCTCTACGCTCCTGCGGAGCGCGCCGGCCTCGGGGGAGTAGCCCTCCTTATCATAGACATGCAGGCCGGCATGATGCCGGTCATGAACGCCGAGGCCGTCTTCGCCGGCCTTTCATCCCTCGTCGAGCGGGCCGACGGGGCGGGTGCACCGGTGGCCTGGGGCTACATGGACGAGTTCGGCCTGGGCATGGGCACCCCCGAGTTCGAGCTCGCCCCGCCGCTCGCGGAGGGGCCCGGCCACTATCCCTTCATCAAGGGCTGCGGTAATAGCTTCAACGGCTCGGGACTCTCGGGCCTCTTCGATCGGGCCGGCGTCGGAACGGTGGTGATCTGCGGCATGTCGAGCGGCGGCTGCGTGGATGCCACGGTCAAGGGCGCCCTGGCCCTGGGCTACCGCGTCGTCGTACCGTCCGATACGCATACGGAGGCCTTGGCCGCTGGCGCCCAGGGGGAGATCGACTATCGGAACCGGGCCTGGGCTCGCATGGCGGGCGTCGAGGTCAAGCCCTCTGCCGAGGTGGCGTTCTAGCGCGACCTCGGCCCGCCTACCTCGTCAGCGCGTTCTCTATGGCCTTGAGGATGACCCTGCTCGAGTAGGTCGCGCCGGCCACGGCGTCGACGTCGAGGCTCTGGCGAGCGACGACGTCCTCGATGATGCGCTCGGCCGGCTTGCCCGTGCCGCAGTCGTGGCTCAGGATGCGTACCGAGGCTATGGAGCCGCCCGCCATGGCGACCGAGACCGACGCCTTGACCATGCCGCCGTCGTGGGAGCCTTCGTAGGCGCCGTCGGGCAGCGTCGAGAAGGGCGGCGTGGTTACCTTGATGTCAGGCATGGCGCAGGCGGCTGCCAGCAGGGCCGTCGCCAGGACGGCAGCCCCGAGGAGGCTCGCCGCGCGGTTTTCGGGCCGGCTCATCGGAAGGCCTTCGCGACGGCGGCTATGAAGGCCTCGATCGCGGCCTCGTCGACGTTCGACTGGTCGCCGGACTTCTTCGATATCGCCTTGATGACGAGGCGCTCGAGGAAGTTGAGCCGGGCCCAGCGTATCTCGCCGCCGAGCTTGGCCACCGCGACTGCCTTGCCGCAGAGCCCGGGCAGCAGGGTCTTGGCCGATACCTGCTCGATTCCTAGGCCTAGCTCGAAGACGGCCAGGGGCTTGGCGGCGAGCTCTGCCTCGCGCGCCCTGGCCCAGGCCAGGGCCTCCTTGGGCCAGTTGCCGGCGTAGGCCGGCGCGCCTAGCGCGACGGCCCCGTAGGCCGAGAGGTCGAGGCCCGCGGCCTTGGGGCCGCGCAGGTCGACGATATCGACGGCGCCGACGCCGGCCGCCTCGAGCCCCCGAGCGATGCGGGCGGCCATGTCCTCGGTCGCGCCCCTCCTGGAGGCGTACGCGATCAGTACCTTCATGCAGTACTCCTTTCCGCGTCCCCTTGCGGGCGGCGCGGTATCGTTCAATAGCGGTCGGGCCAGGCCCGCCGCAGGATCAAGCGGGTGTCAGCCCCCTGTCGACGAGCAGCCCCCAGAGGAGGGCCGCCCGGCCGCCTATGCCCTCGACCGCCTCCGGCCCGCGCGCGCCGGAGCGCCCGTTGAGGAGCAGGGCCAGCTCGCCCTGCAGGAAGGCGAAGAAGAGCTCCAGCCGACGGCCGAATTCCTCCTCGGAACCCCGGAAGCCGTCGGCGGCGAAGGCCTCGCGAGCGGCGGACTGGAAGCGCCCCTTGGCCCGGGCGATGGCGGCGAGCGCATCCCGGTCCGGTACGCCGCCGCTCGCCGCGCCGTCTATGTCCTCGAACCAGAGCAGGCGATAGAGGCCCGGCCGGGCGAGCGCGAAGGCCGCGCCCGCGCGAGCCGTCGCCTCGCCGAAGCTCTCGCCGGGCTTGCGCGCCCCGGCGCGCGCGGACAGCGCGTCCGAGAAGGCGTCGAGCGCCTCGGCGTAGGCCGGCCAGAGCAGGTCGGGCAGGCCTCGAGGCGCGTAGTGGTAGACGTTGACGTGGGAGCAGCCGGCGGCCTTGGCTATGCCGCGTAGGCTGACCCCCCGGATGCCGCCGGCGGCCTCTATCGAGGAGATAGTCGCATTGATAAGCTTCGTCTTCATCGTGTCGTTCATTACCATTGGTAATTTACCTATGGTAACCGCTCGTGTCAAGCCGTGATCCAGAAGTTCCTTGACAGGAAGCCGCTCCGCGCCCAGAATCCCGAGCGCCGCTCCGTGGCCAGGCTGGAGCGTTACCAATGGTAATTAGTAGGGAGGCATAGCATGATTCCAGGTCTATTATTCATAGGCGCCGGGCTCTTCAGCATCATCGGGGCGGTCCTCGATAAGGATTGGTTCATGGACAACCGGAAGGCCAGGCCCTTCGTGAAGCTGCTCACTCGGAACGGGGCCAGGATCTTCTACATAGCGCTCGGCGTCGTCATCGCCGTCATCGGCGCGCTCCTCATGGCGGGCGTCATCTCATGATACTCGTCAGCGCCTGCCTGGCCGGCATGCGGTGCAAGTGGAACCTGGAGGCGGTGACGGATCCCGTCGTGGCGCGGCTCGCGAGCGAGGGCAAGGCGCTGCCGGTCTGCCCGGAGCAGCTCGGCGGGTTAGCCACGCCGCGCGAGCCCTCCGAGATCCGCGACGGTCGCGTCTACGCCAAGGGCGGGCGCGACGTAACCGAGGAGTATAGGCGCGGGGCCGAGGAGACGCTGCGCCTGGCCGAGTCCTTCGGTTGCCGCGCGGCTATCCTCAAGTCGCGCTCTCCCTCCTGCGGGGTAGGCCGGGTCTACGACGGCAGCTTCTCGGGGCGCCTGGTACCGGGAGACGGCGTGGCCGCGGCCTTGCTCAAGGCGCACGGCCTTAAGCTCGTCGACGAGTCGGGCGCTGCCGCCGTCGCCGCGAGCCTCGAACCCGTCGACCTGACCTGGCCCATAGAGCCGGGCATGCCCGCCTACCCGGGGACCGAGCCGCCCGCCATCTCGGAGGCGACGACGATAGAGCGCGACGGTTTCGCCGAGAAGCTCATCACCATGTTCTCGCACACGGGCACCCACATGGACGCGCCCGCCCACCTGCTGCCCGGCGCGGCGACGCTGGACGCCCTTCCGGTTTCCGCCTTCGGCGGGCGGGCCGTCGTCATCGACGTCCGCGGCCCCGCCATAGGTTTAAGGGAGGTCGAGGCGGTCAGCGAGGCGGCGTCCGCGGGCGCCGAGTACGCGCTCTTCCGTACCGGCTGGGACGAGCGCTGGGGCAGCCCCTCGTACTACGATGATTTTCCCGTGCTGACGCCCGAGGCGGCCGAGCTGATCGCAGGCCTCGGGCTCAAGGGCGTGGGCTACGACTGCATCTCGGCCGACCCGGTCGGCGCGGAACTGCGCAACCACCGAGTCCTCCTGGGGGCCGGAATGGTCATCGTGGAGAACCTGCGGGGGCTCGGGCCCCTCGCAGGTAGGCTCCTCGACCTGCGCGTCCTACCGCTGCGCATAGCGAGCGCGGACGGATCGCCCGTCAGGGCGGTGGCCTACCCGTAGGCGTTGACAGCTAGCTCAGGGCTCGTAGGCCCCGCGCGCCCAGGGCCCCGTGGCGGGCCGCGGGCGGCCGGCCAGGTCCAGGCCCAGGGCTGGGTAGTCGGCGAGGAGCTGCGCCGTGAGGCCCGCCTCCGAGAAGCCGTTCTCCCCGCTCGAGGAGCCGACGTAGGTCGCCCCGGCCGCCGGCCGCCAGTCCACGGCCAGGAAGTCCGCGAAGGTCCTGGGCGCCGCGGCGTAGGAACGGAACTGGCTCGAGGCGAGGGCGGCGGCGTCGCCCGCGTTGTCCTGCGCTACGTCGGCCCCGGGAATGCCGAGCGCCGTCATCGGCGTGCTTCCACCCCACAGGCCGGCTCCGGCCGCGAAGAAGCTCGAGCCGGAGACCCTTGCGATGTTTACGCTATAGCCATCGAAGCGAAGGCCCAGGCGCTGGATGTCGGCGCCTCCGGCCGTCTTGGCGGGGCTCGAGCTCAGGAGGACGCTAGCCTGGATACGGCCGGCATTCGGTACGCCGTCCGAGAAGGCATGCCTCACGGCCGAACTCCAGCCCGACGTACCGGTGGTGGGGTCAGTGAGTCCGCCGTCGACGGTGCAGCCCAGGATTGTAGCCAGGGTGTCGGTAAAGCAATAGACGCCGGCGATCTGATAGTTGATTGAATTAACAGCTCCGCCACTGACGAGGCTGGAACTCAGGTAGAGTCGCTGGGCCGTGCCTTGGTGGTAGATGCCTCTGGACTCCGTCGTATTCGTGGAATTCTCGTTGATCGCGACGCCTCCCCATATCCGGCAGCCCGCCGCGACGACGGCGCCGCCGTCGATCTGGAGGCCGTAGCCCCTGGTTGTCGAGCTCGCAGCGGAGGTAGTTACGGATCCCGCGTCCAGGTCGCTCGAGTGAAGGTAGAGGCTGGTACCCGAGCCGCTTACATACAGCGCCTGG
>CAZNNA010000006.1:0-17314 GCA_964573825.1 uncultured Treponemataceae bacterium | reverse complement strand
GTCGCTCGAGTGAAGGTAGAGGCTGGTACCCGAGCCGCTTACATACAGCGCCTGGGTCGTGGCTATGGATATAGCGGTGACGCTGCCTCCGGTGATCAAAGAGTCAGCTATCTCTATGCCTGCGGAGCTCGATCCTATAGTTATGCCGCGCGTCGCTCCGCTGCTTGACCCCGAGTTGAGGGTGCCGCCCTTGATGGCGCAGTCGCTGACGATGAGGCGCCCGCCGGAATCCCAGTTGAGGCTCCAGCTCGAGTCCCCGAACGAGCGGCCGAGTATCGTAAGGCCGTCGAGCCGGCAGTCGACCGAGCCTACGGCGGCGACAGCGTTGCCCGAGTTGCTAGCCGCGCCCTGGAGGACGCTCGGGTACGTCGCGGCGGAGCGGGTATCCCAGCCCGAGGCGGGGAAGCCGCCGTAGAGGTACAGAGACTCGTCGTCGAAGGTCAGGGTGGTCGTGAGGGTATAGGTCCCCTCGCGTAGGAAGACGCTCCATCCGTTCCGCGCGGTCAGGACGTTCCCCTCGACGAGAAGGGCCGGATCGTGGTGGCGGCCGCCGCCGCCGCCTGAGGCCGCGCAGAAGAAGGCCTGCCGTACGTGGAGTCCTCCGGACACCGTCCGCTCCGGGTAGCCCGGCGACGAGGCGACGTTGGCGACGGCCGTCCGGACGATGCCGTCCGCGGGCACCGTGACGACGACCCAGCCCTTGGCCTGGTCGGAGGCTATCAGCGGCAAAGGCGCCCAGGACGAGTCGTAGGCGGCCAGCCAGGCGTACTCGGCCCGGTCGGTGTCGTAGAGGAGCTGGGCCTCGAGGCCGGCCGGGAGGCCCGCCACCTCGTCGAAGCGGACGGCGCCGCGCGCCAGGGATTCCTTCGAGGCTCGCCTGGGCAGCTCCGCGGCGGTTCCGCCCAGGGTAAGGACGCGTACGGCGCCGGCCGGAGGGCTAAGCGTTACGCTCAGTTCGTTAGGGCCCTGGCTGAGCGCCTGGGTACCGTTCCAGGCGGTGACCACGGAGCCGTCGGCGGCCCTGGCCTCTACCGTCAGGCTTAGCTCTACGCCGGCGGGTAGCCCAGCCAGCTCGATCGGCGCGGCGGGCGTCGCCAGCTCCTCGATGCGCTCGTGCGCCAGGCCCGAGGGCTCGACGGCTACGACGCGAACGGTACTCGTGACGGACGGGACGATGAGCTTCGGAACGACGCCTTCCCTTCGGCCGTCGCCGACGGATAGCCGGGCTACCGCCGGGACGACGACGCCCCCGACGGTAAGCGCTAGGGCGGCGCCGCCGGAGCCGGTCACCGGGGAGCGGCATGATGGAGTCGCTAGGGCTATGGCGGTTAGGGCTAGGACGGCGAGCGTAGGCCGGGCGGGTAGACGGTGCTTCATCGACGGCTCCTCGATTATTGAACCATGCGATGAATATGCCACGCCGTTATTGATTATCAACGCGATCGATCAGAGGTGAACGGGACGGCCCGGCTTGAAGATAAACCGGGCCGTCACTGAATCGCTACTAAATCGCCGTTCCGGCTAGGCGGCGCGGTAGGCTAGCGCGCGGTCGCGCTAGCCTTGATCCTACGCCTACTCCCCGTCCTTCTTGATCTCCACCTTGATGGCGTAGCTCATGTCCTCTTCCTTGGGAGGGATGGTGACGGTAAGGACGCCGTTCTTGTAGGAGGCCTTGGCGGCCGCCTGGTCGTACCGCTCGGCGGGTACCTTGTACTCGCGGCGCTCGACGTCGCGGGCGAAGGGTTTCCGGAAAGCGTCGCCGAAGGGCCCCCGGCGCTCGCCGCCCGAGGGCTCGCGGAAGTCCTCGGCCAGCTTGGCCTTGAGTATCATGAGGTCGCCCTTGAAGGAGAGGTCTATGGCCTTCTCGTCGAAGCCCGGTAGCATGAAGCGGTAGACCAGGGAACCGTCGTCTAGCTTGTAGGTCTGGTGACGGGGGTAAGCGGAATCCTGGAGGTCAAGGTTGAGGTCGAAGGATCCCGAGCCCAGGCCGTCGGCGAACTCGCGGCAGCGCTCGCCGTAGCCGCGGGACTCGGCCTCCTCGGCCATGGCGCGGGCGAATTCCTTGGCTCCCTTGGAAAACTCGCGGGCTAGGTCGCCGAAGGACGCGTTGAAGTCGAAACTGCTGGACATGGTCATCTCCCCGGGCTCGCCGCTCAGGCGCGCTAAGCCCCCGGCGCCGAACCCTAGGGGCCCCGGCGACCGGAATACGCAATAGGCCCTCCGTACGGAGCGGTCCTATGCACGCGACCCGTACGAACGCGGCCGCTAGCACGAGGTTAATGTACTACTCAGGGAAGCCGTCGGCAAGCGCCGCTGCGACGGCAAGCGCCATCCCGTTCCCGATACATAGCGTGGCATTTGACGCGGCGCCTGGCAGGCGCAATACTTACCAGCCACGATGCGCGAGTATACGAGTTCCGCTAGTGCCTCTACGGCCTGTTTCCTATCGGTTCTTCTCTTCATGGCTCCCGCCTTGGGGGCCCAGGAAACGAGCGCGGCTTCCCCCGTCGTCCGCCTGGCCACGCTGACCGATTACGCGCCCATAGCCTTCGACCTATGCCCGCGCGACAAGGCCATGGAGTTGCTACCGCCGGGCGCGTCGCCGACCTGCCTCGGCGGCCTGGCGGTCGATATAGTCGTGGCGAGCCTCCATGCCTCCGGCTACGCCGTCGAGCTCTACGTGGCCCAGTGGCCGCGCGTCATGGCCATGCTCGAAGAGGGCCGCGTGGACGCCGTCTTCCCGGCCGTAAGGACGGCCGAGCGCGAGGCCCGCTACGCCTTCTCGGAGGAGTTCGCCTATCCGCCGAACGAGTACGTAGCGTATTCGACGGCCGGGAGGCCGTTAGCCTGGATGGGGCTCGAGTCCCTCGACGGCCTGCGCGTCGGGGTCATGCGCGGCTTCTCCTTCGGGCCTCGCTGGGAGGCTTACGCGGCCAAGGGACGCGTCGTCGTCGTGCCGTACGAGACCCTGGACCAGGGCTTCGAGCTCCTGGAGCGCGGCCGCCTGGACGCCGTCCTGGGGTATCGCCTGACCTACGACTACCACCTCCGGGCCTCGGGCGCGTCGGCCCGCTTCGTCGCGGCGGCGCCCTTCGACGAGTCGCGCTCCTTCCTGATGGCCAGGCCCGACGAGGTCGGGCGGGCCGCCTTGGAGGCCTTCGACCGCGGCAAGCGCGAGCTCCGGAAGGACGGAGCCATCCAGGGGATACTCAGGCGCTGGCAGGCTCCCTAGGCGACCCGGCCTGGACCCCTCGTGCTATACTAGCCTCGGGGCTACCGGGTACCGCGGCCCCGGGAGGTGGATTCTATGAAGACCCGACCATGCATGCCGTACGACGCCAGGCTCGACGGCCTCGAGCTGCTCGGCGACGGGACGCCCCGGCTCAAGCTCTACTACGTCTCCATCGTGGGGCGGGACGGGCCCGAGCGCTATGAATGGGGACGGAGCCCGGTGGATAGGAACCTCCTCGCGGAGCGTCTCCTCGAGGCCTTCGGCGACGGCGTCGGCTTCGGCGTGGCCTTTCCCCATATCGCCAAGCTCTTCCGCTTCTCGCCCTCGGCCGAGACCGTGATAGACGTGGCCGCCTTTGCCGTGGAGCCCTTCGGGCCCCTGGACCTCTCGGCCGAGGGCGGCTTCAGCCAGTTCGGCTGCCTCGCCGAGACCGTCATCGCGGCGGCCGAGCACGAGGCCTGGGCCCTCGCGGGTAGCGTAGAGGACTACCTGCGGGCGGCCTGCGAGCGGGATCGCTTCGCCATCCACGATAACGCCAAGCTCGGCCGCTACGCCCGGGAGCTAGGCTAGGGGCCCGAGGGCCTAAACGAGAACTTTCCCTTTCCGGCGCCGCGCCGGGCGGCGTATGATGGGGAGCGGAGGCATCCATGCCAGACGAGGCCGCCCCGGGCGGGCGCGCGCGATTCGAGAAGGGTTCCGCGAGGCGGACGCTACGACTGCTGGGTTCCTACCTCAAGGGGCGCAAGGGACTCCTGGCCGTACTGTCGGCGACCATCCTGGCCTCCAACGGCCTTAGGCTCGCCAACCCGCTCATCCTGCGAGCCTTCATCGACGCCATAGTCGGCGGGGCGGCCGCGGCCGAGCCCGGGCGGCTCTACCGCTACGCGGGGCTGTACATAGGCGCGGCCCTGGCGGTGCAGGCGCTGGCCGTGGCCTCGACCTGGCTCGGCCAGGACCTGGGCTGGAAGGCGACGAACGACCTGCGCCTGGACCTGATGCGCTCGACCGTCGCCCTGGACCTGGCCTACCACAAGGAGCACCTACCCGGCGAGCTCGTAGAGCGCGTGGACGGCGACGCCAAGACCCTCATGAGCTTCTTCTCCGACTTCGCCATACGCCTCGTGGGGAGCGCCGCCCTGATGGTCGGCGTCCTCGTGGCCCTCTTCCTGGAGGACGCCCGGGTAGGCGTAGCCCTGGGAGCCTTCGCGGGGCTGGCCTCCTGGTTCCTCCTCAAGGTGTCGCTGTTCGCCGTGCCCTTCTGGGCCGCCCACCGGGCCAAGGCGGCCGAGTTCGCCGGGTACGTGGGTGAGCGCATCGCGGCCCGCGAGGACCTCAAGGGGCTCGGCGCCGCGGGCTTCGCCTCCAAGGGCCTCCTCCGGCTCCTCGGCGACTGGTACCCCGTTCGCCTCAAGGGCAACCTCCTTGGCTACAGCCTCTGGACCTCGTCGGAGCTCACGGGCGGCGTCGGCACGATACTGTCGCTCGGCCTGGGCGCGGCGCTCTGGCGCTCAGGGGCCATCAGCCTGGGTACCGTCTACCTGATCTACAGCTACGCCGAGCTCGTGCAGCGCCCGCTCGAGCAGCTGCGCGAGCAGCTCGAGGACCTGCAGAAGGCCCTGGCCGGGAGCGCCCGCGTCGCGGAGCTCCTGGCCGCCCGCCCGACGCTCGATCACGGCAGCCGAGAGGCGCCGCCCGGCCCGCTATCCCTGGCCTTCAAGGGCGTCAGCTTTTCCTACGAGCCCGGCGCGCCGGTCCTGCGCGGCCTGGACCTGGAGCTGCCGGCGGGGCGAAGCCTAGGCGTGATAGGCCGTACCGGCTGCGGCAAGACGACGCTCGGCCGCCTGGCGCTCAGGCTCTACGATCCCGTCGGGGGCGTCGTGGAGCTGGCGGGGCGCCCCCTGCCCGAGTACTCGGCCGCCTCGCTCCGCCGCGGCCTGGCCGTGGTGACCCAGGACGTAGAGCTCTTCAGCGCCTCAGTCCGCGACAACGCGCGGCTCTGGGACCCGTCCATAGGCGACGAGCGCATAGCCCAGGCCTTCGAGGCCCTGGGCCTGGGACCCTGGCTCCGGGAGTTCCCGCAGGGCCTGGACCAGCGCCTGGGCGACGGCGGCGCGGGCCTGTCGGCCGGCCAGGCCCAGCTCCTGGCCCTGGTCAGGGTCTTCCTGCGCGACCCGGGGCTCGTGCTCCTGGACGAGGCCTCCTCGCGCCTCGACCCGGCCACGGAGGCGCTCATCGACGGGGCCGTAGCCAGGCTGCTGCGGGGGCGCACGGCCATCATCATAGCTCATCGCCTGTCCACCCTCGACCGGGTGGACGAGATACTAGTGCTGGAGGAGGGGCGGGCGGTGGAGCGGGGCACGCGGGAGGCCCTGGCCTCCGACCCGGGCAGCCGGTTCTCCGGCTTCCTGGCGGCGTCGCGCCGCAGGCCGGCCGACGCGGAACTCGACCCCCTAAGTCCCGAGGCGGAGGTGCTCGCGTGAAGGCCTACAGGCTCGTCGCCCGGATGATGGCGTTCCGCCCCGGGCTCTACGCCGTGGACGGAATACTATGGATGCTCGTCCACGGCGCCTTCATCATACCGGGACTCCTCTCCAAGGCCTTCTTCGACGCGCTCGAGCATGGCCCGTCGGCCACCGTCCGGGTGCTCTGGCTCATGGGGGCCTTCGTCGTAGCCAGGATAGCGCATATCTACGTGTCGGCCTGGGCCGACATCCTGCACCGCTTCACCATGAGCTCGCTCCTGCGAGCCAACGCCTTCGACGCGGTGCTGGCGAGGCCCGGCGCGGCGCCGCTCTCCTGCTCGCCGGCCGAGGCCATCGACTACCTCAAGGAGGACGCGGTCCAGGTCGAGGACGCCATCAGCTGGACGCTCGACGTGCTCGGTTCCGCCGTCTTCACGGTCGTCGCCGTGGTCGTCCTCGTACGCATCGACCCGCTCGTGACGGCGCTGGCCTTCGTGCCCCTGGTCTTCGTGGTGGCCCTGGCCCACGCGGCCGAGGGCCGGGTGGGGCGCTACCGCGAGGCCGCGCGCAAGGCCTCGGAGGAGGCCACCGGGGCCATGGGCGAGGTCTTCGCCGGGGTGCAGGCCGTCAAGGTGGCCGGGGCGGAGGAGCACGCGCTGGGTTTCCTGGCCGGGCTCTGCGAGAGGCGACGCAAGGCGGCCCTGAAGGACGGGCTCTTCAACCAGCTCCTGGACTCGATCTACCACAACACGGTGGGCATAGGCACCGGCGTCCTCCTTCTCCTCATGGCCTCGCGCTCCCGGGCCTTCAGCCTGGGCGACTTCTCGCTCTTCGTGTTCTGCCTGTCGTTCGTGAGCGACTACACCTGCTTCTGGGGCGGCTTCCTGGCCCACTACCGGCAGACGAGCGTATCCTTCGACAGGCTCAAGGGCCTCTGCGCCGATCCCTCCGGGGCCTCGCTCGTGGCGCGCCGCCCGCTGCCCCTCACGCCCCGCGCCCGCGCCCGCGCGTCTAGGCTCGAGGAGGCTTCGCGACTCGAGGCCGATGCCTCGGCGCGGTCCGATATCGCGGCGCGGACCGATGCTCGGGCCCGCGAGCCCCTGGAACGGCTGGAACTGCGAGGACTGTCCTGCGTCCACGCCTCGGGCAAGGGCGTGCGCGCCGTTACCATGACTATCGAGCGGGGCGAGTTCGTCGTCGTGACGGGCCGGGTCGGGAGCGGCAAGACGACGCTGCTGCGGGCCGTACAGGGCCTGTTGCCGGCGAGCGGGGACATACTCTGGAACGGTCGTCCCGTGGACGATCCGGCCGCCTTCTTCGGACCGCCCGCTAGCGCCTACGTGCCGCGGGCTCCGTCCCTCCTGTCGGCTACGCTCAGGGAGAACCTGCTCCTCGGGCTCGAGGGCCTGGACCTGGAGGAAGCGCTCCGCGACGCCGCGCTGGAGGCCGACGTCGCGGCCCTGCCCGAGGGCCTTGAGACCCGCATCGGTCCCCGTGGCCTCAAGCTGTCGGGCGGGCAGGCCCAGCGGGCGGCGGCGGCGCGCATGTTCGCCCGCAGGCCCGAGCTCTACCTGATAGACGACATGTCGAGCGCCCTGGACGCGGAGACCGAGCGACTGCTGTGGCGCCGCTTCGCGGAGGCCGACGGACGGACCTGCCTGGCGGTGTCCCATCGCCGCGGGACGCTCGAGCTGGCCGACCGCGTGGTGGTGCTGCGCGAGGGCCGCGTAGAGTCCCAGGGCCGGCTCGAGGACCTCCTTCGCGACTGCGAGGAGATGCGCAGCCTGTGGGGACGGGGATAGGCCTCGCTATAGCCCCTACCCGAGCGCCTTGCCGTCCTCGTAGTAGTCGGCGGGGGCCAAGGGCACGAAGACCGTAGTCAGGTACTCGGCCCCGCCCTTGAGCGCGTCGCTCAGTATGGAGGAGACCGCGGCCTTGACCTCGGGCGGGCGCGGGAACCAATGGACCTCGACGTAGGGCGATCCGCCGCCGAGCTCGCCGTCGGCGACGGCGATGGCCGGCTCGACCGCCAGCGTTATCCATGACCGGTCGCAGCCTATCGCCGCCTGGAGCCGGTCGACCAGGGCCTTGGAAGCCTCCCTGACCGTCTCGAGCGGCACGTTCCGTATTCGAACATGGGGCATGTCCCCTCCTCTCGGCGTGCGGGGCCCGGCACGCTCCGCATGGCCTGCGTGGCCTGCGTGGCCCGCGACGGCCGCTAGCTAAGGATATCGGCCTCTCCGGGCGGCGGCCCGAGCTCGAGGAGCTTGCGGTAGGCGGCCTCGTAGCTATCGTGCCGCGTGAGGTCGAAGAGGTAGGCCTCGCCGCCCGAGGCGGCGCGCACGATGGGATGGCGGAGGTAGGCGCGTATGTCGCGGGGCCCGAGTCCCCGCTCCTCGAGGTAGGCGGCGAAGGAGATGTCCTCGAGCGGCAGGTGGGCGGCGTCGCGGCCGTAGAGATAGCCCGTGGCGTCCAGGATCTGCTCGAGCGGTCCCTTGGAGTAATGGAAGACGTAGCTAGCTGGGACGTCCTCGCGGATGATGCCGGCCTCGACCAGGGCGCCTTCCATGCTCCGTACCACGCGCTCGAAGCCGTCGTAGCCCAGGTCCGTCCTGAAGACCATGGCCGCCACGTCGGTGCCGGGACCGTTCTTGCGGAGCAGGGAGGGAATGTCGTAGTTCACGATGAAGAGCTCTCCGTAGCGCTTGACGGACTGGCCGTGGATGACGCAGAAGCACTCGTCGGGCACCCAGAGGTGGAAGAGTCCCTCCTCGTCCAGCGAGAGGAGGCCCATGGCCTCGAAGGCTCCGATGACGCGAGCCTCGGGAAAGGCCAGCCCGAAGCGCTCCTCGAAGGCTCGGCGCATCCAGGGCGTGAAGGCCGCGCCGCCTCGCTCGGCGAAGAAGCGCTTGACCGCGTAGTGCTCCTCCACGACCCGGTTCAGGGCCATGAAGTCGCCCGGGAGGTTGGCCAGGTAGGCTAGCGATACGCGGTCGCGGAACTCCGGGTCGGATCGCATTGCCCTGAGGAGAATGCTCTCGACGAGGACCCCGTTGGTCTCGGGCCGCAGGCAGACGAAGATGTCCTGGTAGCCCCGCTCCCCGCAGGGGCCGGCGTAGGGCACCAGGACCGATGGTCGGCGCGTTTCCATAGGGCTAAGTATCGCGCCGCGCGAAGCGCCCCGCAAGGGACCCCGCGAGGAGGGGCTACTCCTTCGCCTCCAGGAGGTACAGCCGCGAGCCGTAGTCGGATAGTATGCGGACGCGATCGTTGTAGCCGGTGCCCGAGAACTGCTGTATCAGGGTGACGCCCCGCGCGGCCAGGAGGTCCCCGTGGGCCTCGTAGTCCTCCGCGGCCATGGAGAACATGTAGTGCGAGGAGAGGACCGTGTGGATGACGCCGTCGCCCCGGATCTTGAAGGGCAGGACGTGGTTGACGAGGCTGCCGAAGGCCTTGACGTTGATGTACTGCTTGCGCCCCTTAACGGAGAAGAGCGCGTCCGGGTCCAGGCCGGGTACGGTCAGCAGGTCCTGTCCCCTGCCCACCTTGGCGCTACCCTGGAAGAGCCCCGCGATGGC
Organism: uncultured Treponemataceae bacterium; assembly: GCA_964573825.1. Lineage (GTDB taxonomy): Bacteria > Spirochaetota > Spirochaetia > Treponematales > UBA12059 > SZUA-370. The sequence continues at coordinate 8,042 of CAZNNA010000006.1, read as the reverse complement.
CTCGCGACCGTCGGCCGAGACGACGGCCCAGAGCGTCTTGTCGGGATCCTCGCGGCAGGGTACGCGATAGAAGCGGCCGAACTGGAGGAGGCGCCGGTGGGCCTTGTAGAAGGCTATCTGCTCGCGTATGGCCCGCTTGTCGAAGGGCGTCAGCATGGCCAGGTCCAGCTCGTAGCCCAGGAGCCCGAAGGCCGCCACGTTGAAGCGCGTCTCCAGGGGCGAGGCGCGCAGGGTCTGCATGTTGGGGCTGGCGGAGACGTGGGCGCCCATGACGCTCGGCGGGTAGCCGTAGGAGGTCCCGCCCTGGATGGAGAGGCGCGCGAAGGCGTCGGTGTCGTCGCTGGTCCAGACCTGGGGCATGTACGATAGCATGCCGAGGTCGAGGCGGTTGCCGCCCGAGGCGCAGGACTCGAAGAGAATTCCCGGGAAGCGACGCGTCAGCTCCGCGAGGAGCTCGTAGAGGCCGAGCGCGTAGCGGTGGTGGAACTCGCCCTGGCGCTCGGCCGGCAGCGAGGGAGAGTATCCGTCTGAGATATTGCGGTTCATGTCCCACTTGACGTACTCGACGTTGCCCGAGGAGAAGACAGCGCTCATGGCCTCGACGAGGTAGTCGCGGACGTCCTTGCGAGTCAGGTCCAGGACGAACTGGTTGCGGCCGTAGGCCGGGGCCCGGCCCGGGGTCGCGACGGCCCAGTCGGGGTGGGCGCGGTACAGGTCGCTGTCCTCGTTGATCATCTCCGGCTCCACCCAGATGCCGAATTTCAGGCCGAGGGCGTTGATCCTGCGCGACAGGTCGGCTATGCCGCCGGGGAGCTTCCTCTCGTTGACGGTCCAGTCGCCGAGGGAACGCTCGTCGTCGTTCCGTCGCCCGAACCAGCCGTCGTCCAGGACGAAGAGCTCGGCTCCGAGGGAAGCCGCCTCCTTGGCCAAGGCCAGGATCTTGCGCTTGTCGAAGTCGAAGAAGGTCGCCTCCCAGTTGTTGGCCAGCACGGGGCGTTCCCTGTGGCGCCAGGGCGCGGGCACGACGAGGTCCTCGATGAAGCGGTGCATCGACCGGCTCAGGTCATTGAACCCGGTCGACGAGTAGCAGAGGAGGGCCTCGGGCGTCGCGAAGGACTCGCCAGGCTCGAGGAGCCATTCGAAGCCCGAGGGGTTAATGCCGGTCAGGAGCCTCGTCTTGCCCTGGTAGGTACGCTCGGCTATCTCCGCGTGGTTGCCGGAGTAGAACAGGTTGGCCGCGTAGCACTCGCCGTGGAATTCGCCCGCGTCCGGGGCCGCGAGCATGACGAAGGGATTGTGGCGGTTGGAGCTGTGCCCGGTCTTGGAGTCGTTGACGTAGACGCCCGGCGGCATGGCCCGGTCGTGCCGCTCCCGCTCGTAGGCCCAGCAGCCGTCGAAGGTGACGAGGCGCCAGTCTCCGCAGAAGAGGTCCAGCTGGGCGCTCATGAGTCGTCGTATCCGTACCGGCGCGCCGGAGGCGTTGCGTAGTACGGCGTGCCGGGTGATGACGTCGTAGGCCGGATAGGCGCAGTAGGATAGCGCCAGCTCGACGCCCCGGGCCTCGTCGGCCAGGATGATCTCGGTCGTGGAGACGTCGGCAAGGTCGCCGTCGGCAAGGTCGCCGTCGGCAAGGTCGCCGTCGGCAAGGTCGCCGTCGGCCATCTCGCGGCCCGGGAAGGGGAGCCCCGGCAGCTCGGGCCGTCCCGCGTAGCTGCGGGCGGAGCGGTAGCGGAAGTCCGTGGTCCTCGAGCCGTCGTCGTACACGAGCTCCACGGCCGGCTCGCGGTAGTCGCCCCGGCCGAGGCCGGAATACTCCAGGCACTGGTCGTCCAGGCCGATATTCTTATGGTCCTGGCTCGGGTTGACCATGGTACCGTAGGGCACGTCGTTCTTCTGCCGTAGGACGGAGTAGTCCGCCATGGGCCTGAGCCTGGCGCCGTAATGGAGATGCTCCAGGTGGCCCGTAGGCAGGACGGACATGACGTAGCTGGAACGGGCCGTATCTATGTGGAAGACCGGGGCCGACTCCCGGTCACTTGAAGCCGTCGTGTTCATGCTATATGCTCCTGGTATTAGTGTTCTTCCTGTAGCGGTTCGGGGGATAGTATCTTGTCCCCCGGTGAGGCCGTCAAGGAAGAACGGTTCGCATAAAGATCTAGAAAAGGATGGACCATGAACGTTGAACGGGGCATCATACCCAGGCCCGCCACCGAGCGCTACCCGGAGGGCGAGGCCCGCTGGACCCCCGGCGACCGGCAGCGCGTCTACGCGGGGCCCGGCAGCGAGGCGATCGCCTCCATGGCGGCGGCGCGGCTCGCGCTCGCCACCGGGCAGGACTGGCCCGTCGTGGACGATCCCCGCGGAGCCTTCCTGCGCCTCGAGCTCGAGGACGTGGGGGTGGCCACCGGCTACGGCGCCGAGGGTTACGGGCTGACCGTCGGTTCCGACGGCGCCTGGTGCCGCGCCTCGGCCCCGGCCGGACTCTTCTACGCGCTCCAGAGCCTCAGGCAGCTCCTCCCCTCGGCGGCCGAGTCTCCCGGCGGCCTTTCCGCCGGCTTCTCGCTACCCTTCGCGACCATCGTGGACGGCCCTCGCTTCGCCTGGCGCGGCTTCATGCTCGACGAGGCCAGGCACTTCCACGGCGTGGAGACGGTCAAGGCCCTCCTGGACCTGATGGCCCTGCATAAGCTCAACGTGTTCCATTGGCACCTGAACGACGACCAGGGCTGGCGCCTCGAGTCGCGGCGATACCCGGAGCTGACGCGCGTCGGTTCGCGTCGCCGCGATACCGTCGTCGGCGGGACCGGTAGCACGGCCCTCGCCGGGGAGCCCTACGAGGGGTGCTATACCCAGGCCCAGGCCCGCGAGGTGGTCGAGTACGCCGCCGAGCGATACATAACCGTGGTGCCGGAGTTCGAGCTACCGGGCCACGCGAGCGCCGCCCTGGCGGCCTATCCCGGGCTCGGCTGCACGGGCGGGCCCTACCAGGTGGAGATAGGCCCGGGCATCTTCAAGGACATCTACTGCGCGGGCAAGGACGAGGTCCTGGCCTTCGTCGACGGCATCCTGGACGAGCTCTGCGATATCTTCCCCTCCCCGTACATCCACCTGGGCGGCGACGAGGCGCCCAAGGATCGCTGGAGGGCCTGTCCCGACTGCCAGGCGCGTATTCGGAGCGAAGGCCTCGCGGGCGAGGAGGCCCTGCAGACCTGGCTCTTCAATCGCGCGGCGGAACGCCTCGCGGCCAAGGGCCGTCGGGCCATAGGCTGGAACGAGGCCCTCGGCCCCGCGCTCAGGCCCGACGCCGTGGCGCAGTTCTGGATGGGCGACAAGTCCGCCATGGCCTCGCACCTGCGGAGCGGTCGATCCTTCATCATGTCTGATTTCTGGCGCGCCTACCTGGACTACGATTATTGCCTGCACCCCCTCAAGAAGGTCTACGCCTACGAGCCCGTACCCGCCGGCCTGCCGGGCTCGTCCGTGCTGGGCGTCGAGGCGCCGCTCTGGACCGAGTGGGTCAGGGACCGCGCCCGGCTCGACTGGCAGGCCTTCCCGCGGCTCCTGGCCAGCGCGGAGACGGCCTGGACGCGCGAGGATAAGAAGGCCTACGGCCACTTCGAGTCGCGGCTCCTCGGGCACCTACCGAGGCTCGACGCCCTCGGCGTCCGCTACGCGGCCCAGGCCGAATGGAACCCGTCCCTCCTGACCAGGGCTAGGAGGAACCTACGCTTCCTGTCCCGCATGGCGGCGGCTAGGCGTAGGAACAGCGCCTAGCCAGGGCGACGATTCTTATCGTTTCCTGACGCGGGGCCTACGCTCCTCTCACGGTACCCTGGTATAACCCCTCTGGTCCGGCCAGGCCGGACGAGGAGGTATCGATGAAGGCACTGAGGATAGCCTGCGCCGCGCTCGTAGCGGCCGCTCTCTCGGCCGCGCCGGCCGTCGCCCAGAAGGTGGAGAAGGCCAAGTACGTATTCGTCTTCATAGGAGACGGCATGTCCATGGCGCAGGTGAGCGCCGCGGAGGTCTACTCCAGGGCCATTGCCGATAAGGCGCCCGGCTTCGAGCGGCTCGGCTTCACGCGCTTCCCAGCCCAGGGGCTGACGACGACCTACGACTCGTCGTCCATCATCACCGACTCCGCCTCGGCCGGCACGGCCATAGCCACGGGCAACAAGACCCTGAGCGGCGTCATCAACATGGATCCGGGCAAGACGGTCCGTTATAAGACCATCGCCGAGTACGCCAAGGAGATGGGCCTGCGCGTGGGCGTGGTAACCAACGTGTCCCTCGACCACGCGACGCCCGCCGCGTTCTACGCCAAGGCCCCTAGCCGCGGCGACATGTACGACATCGGCGTACAGATGGCGGCCTCGGGCTTCGACTACTTCGGCGGCGGCGGCCTGGCCCAGCCCCGCGGCAAGAAGGGCGACCAGCCCGACGTCCTGGACCTGGCCCGCAAGGCCGGCTATACCATAGTCAACGACGTCGACTCGTTCCGGGCCCTCAAGCCCGCCGCGGGCCAGAAGGTCATAGCCATCAACGCCACGCTCCAGGATTCCATGGCCATGCCCTACGAGATAGACCGCGCCGAGGACGACCTGGCGCTGGCCGACTACGTGGAGAAGGGCATAGAGCTCCTGGCGAATCCCAAGGGCTTCTTCCTCATGGTCGAGTCCGGCAAGATAGACTGGGCCTGCCACGCCAACGACGCCGCCGCCTCCATAGGCGACACGCTGGCCTTCGACCGAGCCATTGCCAAGGCCGTCGAGTTCCAGAAGAAGTATCCCAAGGACACCCTCATCGTCGTGACCGGCGACCACGAGACCGGCGGCATGAGCATAGGGTTCGCCGGTACCAAGTACTCCACCGCCTTCGAGAGGATATCGCTGCAGCAGGGCTCCTACGTCGCCTTCGACGAGGGGGTGCTCGGCTTCTACAAGAAGATGAAGACCGCCGCTACCGCCCGGCTCGACGACATCCTGCCTGATATCGAGCGCTACTTCGGCCTCGACTACAAGGCCCTGCCCGACTCCGACAAGGAGCTGATCCAGCGCGCCTTCGTCCGCACCATGAAGGGCGAGGTCGAGCGCGCCCCGCAGGAGAGCGTCTATCTGCTCTACGGCGGCTACGAGCCCCTGACCGTCACCCTGACCCACCTCGTGAACCAGTACGCCGGCATAGGCTGGACCACCTATTCCCACACCGGCGTACCCGTGCCGACCTACGCGCTCGGCCGGAGCCAGGCGCTCTTCGACGGCTACTACGACAATACCGAGATCTTCGGAAAGCTCGCCGCCGTCATGGGCGTCAAGCTGCCCGCCGCCAAGAAGTAGGAAACGCGATGCGTCGCCTTCCCGGTCGGCCATGGGGCCTCCGGGAAGGGACGCCGCGGCCCAGGGAGGGCCCATGAGGGCGATAGACGTCGCAAGGGATTACTTCAGCCATGCCTGGCGCGGCGCCGGGCGGGCCGAGCTGCTCTTCACGCTCGCCGCCCTCCTCTGCTCCGCGGCCCTGGCTCTCGTGCCTACCGGTTACGAGCGCGATCACGGATACTCCGTACGGGCCAGGGTCGCCGTACTGGACACCGACAACGACGCGGTCAGGAACTACGGCGTCATCATGCAGGGCGAGCAGATAGCCCGCGTACGCGTCCTGGGCGGACCGCATCGGGGCCTCGAGCGCGAGGCCAATAACATACTCTACGGCAAGGCGGACCTCGACAAGCTCTACCGGCCGGGCGACGTCGCCCTGGCGGTGCTGGACCGGGACGGGTCCGGCGGGGTCGTCGCGCTGACGCTGGTCGACCATTGGCGCGTGCCGCTCCAGGCGGGCCTCGTGGGGGCCTTCCTGCTCCTGCTCGTGCTCTTCGGCGGATGGACGGGGGTCAAGAGCTTCGCCTCGTTCATCTTCACCGGGGCCGTCATCTGGAAGCTGCTCATCCCCGCCTTCCTGCGGGGCGTAGATCCCGTGGCGGCGAGCCTCGGGGTGGTCGCGCTCCTGACCTTCGTCATCGTCTACCTGGTGGCCGGCTTCACGCGGGCCGGCACGGCCGCCTTCCTGGGGAGCATGGCCGGCACCGTGGCGAGCGCCCTCGTCGCCCTGGCCCTGGCCGGGCCCTACCGGCTCAACGGCGCCGTGCGTCCCTTCTCGGAGACGCTACGCTACGGCGGCTTCGATCACCTGAACCTGGGCAGCGTCTTCCTGGCCGGTACCTTCCTGGCCTCGTCCGGGGCCTTCATGGACCTGGCCATGGACGTGGCCGCCTCGCTCGAGGAAGTCCATCGCAAGCGCCCCGGGCTCGGGTTCGCCGAGCTGGCGCTCTCCGGACTGTCGGTGGGCCGCAAGGTCATAGGCACGATGTCCACCACGCTCCTCCTGGCCTATACGGGCGGCTTCACGAGCCTGCTCATGGTCTTCATGGCCCAGGGCGTGCCCGCGGAGAACATGCTCACGATGTCCTACGTATCGAGCGAGATCTTCCATACCATGATGGGTTCCCTCGGGCTCGTACTCATAGCGCCCTTCACGGCCGTGCTGGCCGCCTGGCTCTACTCGAGGGAGCCGAGCGCCGAAACCTAGCGGCCGCGTAGGAACCGAGCCTAGGCTTGCCTCTAGCCCCTCCCGTCGCCATACTCGACGCCATGACCCTCGATGACGCGCTACGCTCCCTCGACCGGGATGGGCCCCTGCCGGGCGCCGCGGCCTGCCTGTCCATGGCGCCCGCGTACCGGCTGGAGCCCGAGTTCTCCGGGGCCGGGGGCCCGTGGCGCGAGGCGGCCGTGCTCATCCTGCTGTACGGCGACGGCGAGGCCGTCCGCTTCCCGTTGATGCTGCGGCCGTCGGGCGACGGCGTCCACGCGGGGCAGGTCTCGCTACCCGGGGGTTCCCGCGAGGCCGGCGAGAGCCTCCAGGAATGCGCCTTGCGCGAGGCGCGGGAAGAACTCGGCGTCGATCCGTCCTCGGTGCGCCTCGTGCGCGCCCTGTCGCCGATAGGGGTACCGCCGAGCCGCTTCATGGTGCACCCCTTCGTCGGCGCGGTCTCGGAACGGCCGCCGTTCTCTCCCTCGCCCGCCGAGGTGGCCGATCTCTTCGAGCCGTCGCTCGGGGAGCTCATGGCCGCGGCGTCGCGCTGCGAGGACGAGGCGGAGTTCGCCGGCCGGCTATGGCGCGTGCCGTTCTTCCGCCTGGCCGGCCTGCGCGTCTGGGGCGCCACCGCGATGATCCTGTCTGAGCTCGAGGCCCTGCTCCGAGGCTAGCGGCGGCGCGCCCCTAGACCTTGAAGGCGGCCATCTCCTGGTCGAGGGCGCTGACGGAGGCCAGGTTGGCGTCCACCTCCCGCCGGACCGCGGCGAAGGAGGCCTCGAGCGCCTTGACCTCCTCGGAGCGCTCGCCGGCCGCGGCCGCGAGGGCCTCCAGCCTGGATAGTACGTCCTCGAGCGACTGGGCTATGCCCTCGCTCTTCTCCGTCTGCCTGGAGATGAGGCCCTCGACCGACTCGGCCGAGCGCACGGCCTGGGTCACCGCGTCGAGCACGGCGTCGGTGCCTGCGGCCTGCTCCTTGGCCGCGGACGCTATCTCCGCCGATATGGCCGCCGATTCCTTGACGCCCTCCACCAGGCGGTTGAGGGCCACGCCGGAGGCCTCGGCGCGCTGGACGCCGTTGCCGACGCGCTTGCCCATGTCGGCTATGAGGTCCTTGATGGCCTTGGTCCGCTCGGCGGCCGTGTTGGCCAGCGTGCGGACCTCGTCGGCCACGACCGCGAAGCCCTTGCCCTTGTCCCCCGCGTGGGCCGCCTCTATGGCGGCGTTCATGGCCAGGAGGTTGATGTCGGCCGAGATCTTGCTCAGCGCCGCCAGCACGCCGAGTACCTGCCGGGCGGCGGCGTCTATCTCGTCGATTGCGGCCCTCGTGTCGCGGACCGCAGAGCCCCCGGCCTGGCCGCGCTCGGCCAGCTCGCCCGACAGGGAGCCGGAGCGCTCGGTCATGGCGGAGATGGAGCGTATGTTGGCGGCCATCTCCTCCATCGCGGCCGAGGTCT
>CAZNNA010000005.1:0-27300 GCA_964573825.1 uncultured Treponemataceae bacterium | reverse complement strand
AGGCCGAGGCCTCGACGGTCGCGTCGGAGCGTATGCCTAGGAAGCGGCCGAGCGCGGAGTCGCCGAAGAGGAGTCCCGGCGTCGTCTCCCGCAGCGCTACGCGCTCTCGACCCTCGACTAGCACGAGCTTACCCGCCGAGGCGAGTCCCTCGACGTAGCTCCTTAGCGAGGCCTCGACCGCGGCCGGATCCGGCCTCCTGGACGCCGTAAGGCCTAGGTAGATTCCGACGCCCACCAAGGCGGCGGCTATGCAGAGCCCGACGACGAGGCCCGCCCTGCGCGCCTTAGGGCGCTTGGTCCTTGCTTCCATACCATGAGACTATCGCGCTTCTGGGCGCCGCGTATCAAGACTCGTATCAAGGCTCGCCTCGCTCCGAGCCCGGGCGGGAGCCGGGGGAGGCTACAGCCGAATGGCCCTGAGCCGTGGCTTACCGTGGCCGCCCAGGAACTCGTAGAGCTTGACGTCCAGGCAGCTCGAGGCGGGCGGCGCCTCGACTATGGCCAGGCTGGGCCCCCAGGGGCCTCGAGGGCGGGAGAGGCTGCCGGGGTTTAGTATGACGACGCCGCCTCGTTCCTCGTAGTGGGGCACGTGGGTGTGCCCGAAGAAGAAGGCTCGCGCCCCCGCTTCCTTGGCCGCGCGCGCCAGGCAGCCGACGCCGTCGCCTAGGGGGTAACGGTGGCCGTGGGCTAGCAGTATGAGCCGTCCCTCGGCGTCCATATGGCGCGAGAGGGGCACCGATCCGTCCGAGTCCGCGTTGCCGCGTACGCCGTAGGCAGGCGGCATGGGCGCGCCCGAGCGGAAGGCGGCCTTCATATCCCCTGAGCCGTCCCCTAGGTGAACCACGGCCTGCACGGAGCGGCCGAGCAGGCCGAGAGCCGTGGCGAGGCTCCTGTAATCGCCGTGGGTATCGGAGACGACGAGTATCCTCACGGCGTCACCGCCTTGGAGAAGCGCGCGTTGTTCGCCTTGAGGCGGGCCGCCAGGAGCTCGGCCAGGCGGCGGGCCGCGCTCGCGTCCTGGGCCAGGAAGCTCTCGAACACCTCGGGCGGCAGCTCGAATATGGTGCAGTCGCCTCGGGCTATGGCGAAGGCGGAGCGGGGCTCCTCGAGTATCCAGGCCATCTCGCCGAAGAACTCGCCGGCCGAGACGGTGGATATCGCGTCCCCGGCGCCCTGGAGCCTGGCCTCCGAGGAAGCCTGCCCGGCCACCCCGGATGAAGCCTGCCTGGGCGCCTCGCGGGCCTCTAGGTATATATCCACGTCGCCCTCGTAGAGGTACAGGGCGCTCCGGTCGATATCGCCTCGTCGGAATACCGTCTCGCCGGGCCCGTACCGCCTGGCGTAGCGGCGGAAGAGTCGCTCCGGCTCCGCGAAGAGGGCTCGCTCCAGGCGGCCTGGCGCCTTGCCCTCCAGCCTGAGGCCGTGGAAGCGCGCGAAGAGGAGGGGGTCGAGGTGTTCCGTCGTGTAGCAGACCTCGACGAAGAAGAAATAGAGCCAGAAGAAGGAGTATACCTTGATGAGGCCCACGATCAGGTTGCCGAGTATGCCGTAGAGTAGGCCGTAGCGCTCGACGTTCAGGGTCAACCCGAGGAGGGCGGCGAGGGCGACGTAGGAGGCGACGCAGAGGGCCGCGCAGGCCGCCGCCGTGCGGAGGCGCGGCGGCTTGGGGGGTATGCGCGCGTAGGTCAGGAATACGAAGAGCCAGAGCGAGACGATAGGAAGCGCGTGGAAGCCGGCCTTGACGGCGAATCCCACGAAGGCGGCTGCGGGCGCCCAGTGGATGGCGGAGATCGCGGCCCTGGCGACCTGGCTCGCCGAGATGATGAGAACGACGGCCACGATCATGACGAGTTCCACGGCGAAGGTCAGCAGGTTGTCCCTGACGGCGCCCGAGCGGGCTACGTCGGAGTAGGCCACCCGTATGCCGCGCTGGATGGACACGATGAAGAGCCTGGCCGCCCAAACGAGGTTTATGACGCCGAAGGCGCCGGTGAAGCCCGCGAGCGGGCTCGATAGGAAGGATAGCATCGCGTCCCTGCCGCCGAAGGCCTCGAAGAACGGCGCGAGCGGCCTTAGGATGGTCTCCGGATCGAAGGAGGCGACGAGCCTGGAGGAGGCGAATACGATGACGAGTATGGCCGGTATGGCCGAGAGCAGGAAGCCGTACGCGCCGGCCGCCGCGTGGTTGGCCATCTCGTTGCGGCCGAATTGCTCGAAGGAGAAGAGTATCCGCTGAAGGAGCGATCGTATCGCAGGACCGGGCTTCCGTGCCATTGGGCCATTGTGCATCTACCTAGCCTGGATGCGCAAGCCTGTTCGATGCCGACGCTATGCCGGGCTTTACAAAACCCGCCTCGCGGGAGATACTGCCCTCGGTTCGGAGCCAGGGAATCCGGTGCGAAGCCGGAGCATGCCAGCCGTTGCTGTATGCGGGGACGAAGGCCGCACTACGCCACTGCCCCTAGGGGCGGGAAGGCGCGGCCGCTAGGACGATCCGCGAGCCAGAAGACCTACCGGACTACGGAGTTTTCCGTCTACATGCCTGCCGCTGGAAGCAGCCCGATATCGTCGCGCGCGCGTGGTATCGTGGCTTTCCCGTCGGCGCCCTCCCTCGTAAGCGCCCCTTGAGGCCCCGGTTCCCGCTCGCCCGCGCAGGGAGGCTTCATGGATAGGGACAGGGAAATCGGCGCGGTCATTACGCGGCTCATCGCTCGGCGGGACCTGGGCTACGAGGAGGCCCGAGAGGCCTTCCGCGTCGTGCTCGCGGGCGAGACGACGGAGCTTCAGCAGGGAGCCTTCCTCGCGGCGCTCAGGGCCAAGGGCGAGACGGCCGACGAGATGGCCGGCGCCTGGCATGCCGTCTACCACCTGGATACGATACGCGCCGAGGGGCTCGACGGGCTAGCGCTCGTCGATAACTCGGGCACCGGCATGGACTCGCTCAAGACCTTCAACATCAGCACCGCCGCCTCGGTCGTGGCCGCGGCGGCAGGCGCTCGCATGGCTAGGCACGGGGCCCGGGCCCTGTCGTCGATGCGCGGTACCGTCGACATGGCCGAGGCCCTGGGCGTCGACGTAGAGGCGCCGGTGCCCCTGGTGTCCGATAGCGTCAGGCGCTGCGGCCTCGGCCTGTACAACGGCACGAGCCCCACGGTGCACCCCGCCGCGCTCGGTCGGCTCCTGTCTCGCATGCATTTCGGCTCTACGCTCAACGTCTCCGCGTCCCTGGCCAATCCCGCGCTGCCTCGCCTGGCCGTGCGCGGCGTCCATTCGCCGGATGCCATGCGACCCGTCGCCGCGCTCATGCGGCGCATAGGCTACGAGCGCGCCATCATAGTGCACGGCCGGGCCGACGGCTCGGAGCGCGGCATGGACGAGGCCTCGGTCTGCGGCCCCACGCTCTGCCTGGAGCTGCGTCCCGACGGGACCGAGGCCGAGTACGCCTTCAGGCCCGAGGATTACGGTCTCTCCCTCGCGCGGCCCGAGGACCTCGCGCCCGAGCCCGGCCTGGACGAGGCCGTCCGGGGCTTCGTCGCGCTAGTGTCCGGGCGGGGCTCGGGCGAGCGAGCCGGGGCCGGCCGCGCTCGGACCGACGCCGTGGCCCTGAACGCCGCGCTCATCCTCTACGTGGCCGGCCTGGCCGCTAGCATCGACGAGGGACTCGGCCTGGCCCGGGGCGCCTTGGAGGACGGCAGGGCGCTTTCTACGCTCCGCGCCTGGGTCGAGTGCCAGAACCGCGACCCGGCCCGCGGCCTCGAGCGCCTGGAAGCCCTGGCGGGAGGGGCCTAGATGCCCGCCCTTCTCGTCATACGGGTAGGCGACGCCTACGCGAGGCTCAAGGACGGCCTCTGTACCCTGGTAGCCTTGGATAAGGCGAGCGTCTATCCCGAGGCCGACCTCGCGGCGACCCGCGCCGCCTTGCTCGCCGTAGCGGAGCGCCATCCGGGCGCGACGCTTCGTCGCCTCGTCATAACGGAGGAGGCCTATGATGCCCGTGCCTAGCGCCGCCGAGAGGCCCGAGGTCGCGGTACGGCTCGAGTCGCTCGGGCGCCTCCGCGTGGTAGCGGGCGAGCCCGCCTCGCGGCGCGGAGGCGCCGGCGGTCCGGGCCCGGAGTACGAGGCGATATGCTGCGGCGTCTGCAGGACCGACGCCAAGATGTACCGCGAGGGGCAGCGCGACCTCGTACTGCCGCGAGTGCCGGGGCACGAGCTCGTCCTGCGTCATCGGCCGAGCGGCGAGCGCTTCGTGCCCTGGCCGGCGACGAGCTGCGGCGCCTGCGCGTACTGCCTGGCGGGGCGGGACAATCTCTGCGAGGACATTCGCATCATGGGCTTTCACTTCGACGGTGGCTACGCCCGCTACCCGCGCGTCGATGGCCTACGCCTATTCAAGGTAGAGGGCTCGCTGCCGTCGCGGCTCTACGCCTTCTTCGAGCCGACGGGCTGCGTCGTCAGGGCCTTCTCCCGAACGCCGGTGGCGCGCGGAGACCGCGCCGTCATCTACGGGGCCGGCACGCTCGGCCTCATCGCCGCGGCCTACGCCTCCTCGCTCGGCGCCGAGGTAACCCTCATCGAGCGCGACGAGCGTAAGGTAGATACCGTCGCCGCGCTCTGCGAGCGCATGGGCTTTACGCTGGCCAAGGCGAGCGAGGCGGCCGGCTTCGACCTCTGCGTGAACGCCTGCGCCGACTACGTCGCCCTGGCCGCCGGCATTACCAAGCTGCGCAAGGGCGGCCGCCTCCTCTACTTCTCGGGCGCGACCAAGAACGAGAGCCTCGAGACCAACCTCCTTAACCTGATCCACTATAAGGAACTCGTCGTCGAGGGCTCCTACGGCCTGGCCTCGGCCGACGTCGAGCCGGCCCTGGCCTTCATAGAGGCTAGGCCCGAGTTCTTCGCGTCGCTGATCCATCGAGTCATAGCCCCGGAGCGGGTAGAGGAGGCCTTCTCCGACGTCCTCTCCGGCCTGCCGCTCAAGTACGTCATAGACTTCGACGGCGACTCGGCGGCGGGAGCGTCGATCGCCGGCTCGCCTATCACCGGAACGTCGATCGACGCCCGGCCGAGCCCGGCGGATCTCGTCGCGCCTAGGCCCGGCGAAGGCGCGGCGCGGCCGGCCTGGCTACCGGAGCCGCGCGTCCTCGACCTAAGCCTGGAGGCCGAGGCCCGCTTCGCCATGGACGACAAGGCCAAGCCCCTGGGCTCTCTCGGGGCGCTCGAGGACCTTGCCGTACGGCTCTGCGTCATCAAGGGGACCGTAAGGCCGAGCCTCGAGCGTAGGCTCATGCTGACCTTCGCGGCCGACCACGGCATAGTGGAGGAGGGCGTCTCGGCCTTCCCGCGCGAGGTGAGCGCCCAGATGGTGAGTAACTTCGTCGCCGGGGGAGCCGCGATTAACGTCATCTGCGGGCGCCTCGGCATCGAGCTACGGGTCGTCGACATGGGCGTTGACGCCGATCTGGGCCAGGGCGTCGTGGACAAGAAGGTCAGGCGCGGTACGCGTAACTGCGCCTTGACCGAGGCGATGACAACGGAGGAGCTCGAGCGCGCCTTGCGCGGAGGCATGGAGGCCTTCCTCGAGGCGCACCGGGAGCGTCCCGTCGACATGCTCGGGGTGGGCGAGATGGGCATAGGCAACACCTCGTCGGCCGCCCTCCTCATCGCCTCGCTCTGCGGCATCGGGCCCGAGGGCCTCGACGGGCTCGTGGGCAGGGGCACGGGAGTCGACGACGCCGGCCTCGAGCATAAGCGCAAGGTCCTGCGGCGCGCCTACGCCCTGCATCGCCTGGATAGGGCCGGGGCCTGGGACGCGCTCCGCTCGGTTGGCGGCTACGAGATAGCCGGCATGGCCGGCGCGGCTATCGCGGCCGCCTCGGAGGGCGTGCCCACGATGCTCGACGGCGTCATATCGACGGCGGCCGGGCTCTGCGCCTACGGCATAGAGCCCAGCGTCCGCGAATATCTCTTCATAGGGCACCGCTCGGTGGAGGTAGCCCAGGGAACGGCGGCGCGCGGGCTCGGCCTCGAGCCCATCGTCGACCTGGGGCTGCGCCTGGGCGAGGGCACGGGCGCGGCCCTGGCCATGGACCTGGCCGCTACGGCCTGCGCCCTCGTATCCGGCATGGCCAGCTTCGACGAGGCTCGCATCAGCCGGGGGACTCGCCGGCCCTAGCCACCCGCGGAGGTAGGCGGAGGGTAGCTCCGGCCCTAGCGCATCAGCGCGGCTACCGTCTCCGGGTCCAGCCGGAAGGGGCTTCCCCGGCCCTGGCAGAAGCGATGGGCTCGCAGGAGGTGCAGGGATAGGTCGGAGTAGGCGACGCGAGCGCCGCTCCGCTCGTCGACCACCTCCACCGAGTTCTTGTGGAAGGTCCCGTCGTGGAAGGGGCAGGGAAGGAGGCCTCGGGCGTCGCCCGCGGTCACCACCCAGCGCCCGTCGACGCCCGTAGGCTCCCCGAGGCCCTTCTGCCCCAGGTCGCGGAGCCGTTCCAGGAAGTCGGCCGCCGCCTCGGGCTCGACGCCCGAGCGGCGCCAGGCCTCGAGGTCGGCCTCGACGATGTCGGCCAGGCTCCGCTCGTCGCTCCCCAGGAAGCCCTGGGCCGTGATGACTCCCGGCCTCATGCGTTCGTAGGCGTCCTTCTCGGCTTGGGTATTCTTCATGCTGTCCTCCTTAGGGAGCCTTAGGCGAACTTGTCGTAGTAGATGGACGACTCGGCTATGCCGTTGCGCGTCATCACGGCGTTGCAGGCGTTGATCATGCCGGGGCTGCCGCAGAGGTAGCCCTCGAGGCCCTTCTCCTTGGGTATGCGTTCCTTGAGGTAGCGTTCGAGCACGTCGGTGATGAGCCCGGTCTCGCCCGTCCAGCCCTCCTCGGCCTTAGGCTCGGAGAGGGCCGGCACGAAGTGGAAGCGCGGCCACTCCGCCTCCAGGGCTCGCAGTTCGTCCAGGTAGAACATATCCCTGCTCGAGCGCGCTCCGAAGAAGTACCAGATATCCTTCTCCGGGAAGGTCCCGCGCTCGCGCATATCGCCGAGCATGCTCTTGAAGGGCGCCATGCCCGAGCCTCCCGCCACGCAGACCATGGCGGCAGGGGTATCGCGGACGCGGAACTCGCCGAAGGGCCCGACGAGCTCGACCTCGTCGCCCTCCTTGAGGAATTTATGCACGTAGGTCGTGGCTATGCCGCCCGGCACCAGGCGGACGAGGAGCTCGACGCGGCCCGAGTCGCTCGGGCGCGACGACATGGAGTAGGCCCGCTGGACGCTCTCCTTGATCTCGCCGTAGGGCGGTACGACCAGCTGGACGTACTGGCCGCTTACGAATTCGATGGCGGCGGGCGACTCGAGCCTGAAGACCGTCTCCTTGATGTCGTAGGTGACGTCGCGGAGGCCCTCTACCCGGGCGCGGTACTTCTTGACGCTGAAGAGCTCCTCGGGCAGCTCTATGGCTACGTCCTTCTTGAGCTTGACCTGGCAGGACAGGCGCACGTTATTAGCTAGCTCGGCGGGCGACAGGTACGGCGTCTCGGTCGGTAGGACGGGCCCGACGTCCGACAGCACGCGGACCTTACAGGCGCCGCAGGAGCCGCGGCCCCCGCAGGCCGAGGGGACGAAGAGCCCCTGGGACGCGAGCGTCCCGAGGAGGGGCGAGCCGCCCTTGACCCTGAGGACCTTCTTCCCGTGGTTAATGTCAATGGCGACCTCGCCGTAGTCGTTGACGACGCGGTCCACCAGGGCGATGACGAGGGCCAGGGCTGCGGCTATGCCGGCGACGACCAGGGGCCCGAGCAGGATGGGGTTCACGCGCGCCTCCTTACTGTACCGCTATCATGCCGGAGAAGCCTATGAAGGCCATGGCCATGAAGCCTATGGTAATCATCGTTATGCCCGGCCCCTTGAGCCCCGCAGGCACCGGGTTCTTGTCCGTACGCTCGCGTATGGCCGCCAGGAGCATGATGGCCAGCCACCAGCCCAGGCCCGAGCCCGCGCCGAAGGCCACGGACTGGAGGAAGCCGTAGTGCCTGATCTGCATGAAGAGTATGGCTCCCAGGATGGCGCAGTTGACGGTGATGAGGGGCAGGAAGATGCCCAGGCTCATGTACAGGGCCGGGCTCGCGCGGTCTATGACCATCTCCAGGATCTGCACCACGGCAGCTATCACCACGATGAAGACGATGAAGGACAGGTACTCGAGGCCGAGCGGCGCGATGACGTAGTATAGTACGAGCCAGCTCAGGGCCGCGGTCACCGTCATGACGACCGTCACCGCCATCCCGAGGCCGAAGGAGCTCTTCCAATCCTTTGATATGGATATGAAGGAGCACATCCCCAGGAAATTCGAGAGGAGTATGTTGCTCGTGAAGATGGACGCGAAGAAGAGCGTCACCGGGTTGATGAGGGGCGTCACTTGCGGGCCTCCTTGGGCTGGGGCGCGGCCTTGGCCGCCTGGGTCGACTTGGCCCACCACATCACCATAGCCACCAGGAAGAAGGCGCTCGGCGCCATGATCATGATGGTCCAGGGCACGAAGCCCTCGGGCAGGACGCGAAGCCCGAAGAGGGAGCCGAAGCCCAGGAGCTCGCGGACGGCGGCTATGGCCATGAGCACCAGCATGTACCCGAGTCCGCTCGTGAGGCCGTCCCAGAAGGCCGGTATCGGCGGATTGGCCTGGGCGAAGGCCTCGGCCCTGCCCATGATGATGCAGTTGGTAATGATGAGTCCCACGTAGGGGCCGAGCTGCCTCGAGGCCTCCGGCAGGTAGGCCCTGAGCAGTATGTCTATGAGTATCACGTAGAAGGAAATGACGACGACCTGGACTATCATCCTGACCTTGCGCGGGATGAGGCCCTGGATGGCCGAGAGCGTGGCGCTCGATAAGGCCGTGGTCAGGGCCACGCCTAGCGTCATGATGAGCGTGTTGCGTAGGCTGTTGGTGACGGCCAGGGTCGAGCAGATGCCGAGCGTCTGGATGAAGATAGGATTGTTGGTCCAGACGTTGTCCTTGAGAATGGCGCCGGCCGATCGCGCACCCATTAGAGGCCTCCCGTAGACTTGACGCGCGCCAGGGCCGCGTCGACTATGGCCGAAAAGGCCTGGCTCGTCCTCGTGGCGCCCGAGACGCCGTCGACGAAGCCGTTATCCTTATCCGCGTCGGGCTTTCCCGACGACTCCGCTCCCGCCCTCATGGCGATCCTTCCGCCGGGGGCGCGCTCGCCCTCGTACTGGCCCAGGAACCAGGCCTCCTCGATGCGGCCGCCGAGTCCCGGCGTCTCGTTCTGGGCCACGAGGCGGATGCCACGCACCCGCTCGCCGTCGGGCGTAGCCGCCAGGATGATCGTTATGGCGCCCCATAGCCCGGCGCCCGTCTCCTCCACGGCCACGTAGTCGCTTCCATCGACCCGGGCCCGCCAGGCGCGGCCCTCTCCGGACGCGATGGGTACGACCGCCTCGGCGAAGCGCGCGGCCGCGTCCGCCCGGTCGCTATAGCCAAGGCCCAGGGCCCCGAGCACGGCCGACTGAAGGGCGAACTCCCGGTTGGCCTCCACCCGGGCCTTGGTGCCCTCGTTGGCCGCCGCCAGGATGCCCACGAAGAGGGCGCAGGCCACGAAGGTAAAGACGACGACGTAGGCTATCGAATCCTTCTTCATTTGCCCGCCTCCTTGGTCGGCGCCGGCTGGGTTCCCGTCGATGGAGTCACCGAGGCCGCTCCCGCGGCGGCCTTCGCCTTCTTGGCGGCGAGCCGGGTCGCTGCTACCTTGTCGAAGAGGCTCGCGAAGACGTTCCCGAAGAGGAGGGCGAAGCTCGTACCCTCGGGGAAGAGGCTGAAGGTCCGTATCACCGCGATGACGGCGCCGATGAGGAGGCCGTAGGCCCATTGGGCCGCCGGCTTCTTGGGCGCCGAGACCGGGTCGGTGGCCATGAACACGGCGACGAAGAGGAAGCTGCCGGCCAGGAGGGACTCGGGCGGCAGGGCCTCGGGCGCGCCCGATAGCCAGAGCGCCAGGGCGACGACGGCGCCTCCCCCGACGGTGGACGCTACGAGGCGCCACTGCGCCGTCTTCGTGGCCATGAGGTAGATCGCGGCCCCGGCTATCAGGATGACGCTCGATTCCCCGGCCGAGCCGGCCCGGAGGCCCGTGAGCAGGCTAAGGAGCGGCACGCTCTCGCCGGAGCGTAGGAGCCCCAGGGGCGTCGCCGCGGAGACGGCGTCCGGTCGCCCGAGGAGGCCGCCGGCCGCCGCGCCGAAGGAGCCGGGCTCGAAGAACGAGCCGCCGAGCACCCCGGCGAAGGAGATGTAGACGAAGAGGCGGCCGGCGATGGCCGGGTTGAAGACGTTGCGCCCGAAGCCGCCGTAGACCTCCTTGGCCATGAAGACCGCGAAGGCCACGCCTATGGCGACTATCCACAGCGGGGCGGCCGGCGGCATAGAGAGGGCGAAGAGGGTGCCGGTGACGAGGACCGCCTCGCTGACCTTACCGCCCCTCTTCTTCTCGAAGAGGTACTCCACGAGGAAGCCTACGCCCAGGCTCACGGCGAGCGTCAGTACGACTCGCGGGCCGTAGAGCCAGACCGAGAAGGCCGCGATGGGCGCGAGCGCGTAGAGCACCCGCCGCATCATTGGTTGTTTCTGGAACACGCTACTCTCCTACCGTACGGCGGCGACTAGCTGAAGCCGCCCGTACCACGGCCTAGTATACGCGCTCGCCCTCGGGTAGGCAAATACTATCGGGATCGTCAGGTATAACGATATTCGAGGGAGCCGCGACGCCCCTTACGGTCGTATTGCCGATCCGGACCCGTCGGTATAGCATGGCGTCGATGGAGACCACCAAGGACAGGATAGCCGCCTGCGCGCTCAGGCTCTTCTCCGCTCACGGGTACGACGGCGTGGGCGTGCAGGAGCTCTGCGAGGCCGCCGGCATCACCAAGCCGAGCCTCTACCACCACTTCGGCAATAAGGAAGGGCTCCTCTCGGCCGTGTTCGAGGAGCGCTTCGCGCCGTTCCTAGCGCGCGTTCGCGTCGCGGCGGCCTATCCCGGCGAGCATCGAGGCGACCTGGCCTACGTCCTCAAGGCCTCCATGGCCGCGTTCCTGGACGCCGCTCGCGACGATCCTGATTTCTCGCGACTCAGGCTATCGGTCGCCTTCGGGCCGCCGGACGCCACGAGCCGCCGGCTCGCCCGGCCTTACCTGGACGCGCTCCATGAGACGGTCCTTTCCACCTTCGAGGCGGCCGCGCTTGAACACGGCAACATGGCCGGGCGCGCCGGCGCCTACGCCACCGCCTTCCTGGGCCTGGCCGACGCCTACTCGGGCCGCGTGCTCTCTGGCGAGCTCCGTCCCGACGAGGCCTTCCTCGCGCGTTCGATCCACTACTTCATGCACGGCATCTTCTCCTGATAGGCCGGGCTACGATTGGCGTGCTTGCGTAGACGACGCTAAGGGGCTCGCCGCTTGCCAAGCTATACCGAACGGTATACCATGGCGTCATGGAATCATCGTATACGCGGCCCTTGGACGAGACGGTCTTCTACCATATCTACGCCCTCGGGGCCTTGGGCGCGCCCAGGCGCAACGATGGCGCGCCTCAGCCTGAGCCGCGACTGGCCCGGCTTAGCGGCTGGATGGACGCCATGGAACGGGTAGGGGCCAACGCGCTCCTCCTGGGGCCGGTCTTCGAGTCCGAGTCCCACGGCTACGACACGCTCGACCTCCTGTCGGTCGATAGGCGGCTCGGCACGAACGCCGACCTGTCCGCGATTGGCTCCGGGCTCGGGAAGCGCGGCATGGGGCTCTACCTCGACGCCGTCCTCAACCACGTCGGCCGAGGCCATCCCTTCGTCCGCGACGTCGCCGACCGCGGGTCCGCCTCGCCCTACGCATCGTGGATAGCAGGCTACGACCCGAGCGGGCCGGGGCCCGGCGGGCTGCCCTTCCGCTACGATGGCTGGAAGGGGCACTACGACCTCGTGCGCCTTAATACCGCGCGGGAGGAGGTCCGCGACTACCTCTACGGCGCGGCCCTCCGCTGGATAGGCGAGTTCGGCCTCTCGGGCCTCAGGCTCGACGCGGCGGATTGCCTGGACTACGGCTTCATGGCCGAGCTGGGCCGGCGCTGCCGGGCGGCCCGCCCCGGCTTTATCCTCGTCGGGGAGGCCGTCCACGGAGACCGCTACGCGCCCCTCCTTACCGAGGCAGGCCTGGACGCGGTGACGAACTACGAGGCCTACAAGGCGCTCTGGTCCAGCTATAACGACCGCAACTACCACGAGCTGGCCTGGACCCTGGACCGGCTCTTCTCCGAGCCGACGTCCGGGGCCGGGAACGTCGCCGGGCTCTGCCTCGGTAGGACGCTTTACTCCTTCGCCGACAACCACGACGTCGACCGCGTCGCCAGCACCGTCAGGGAGGCGGTCGGCCTCTACACGCTCTACGCCCTGCTCTTCGCCATGCCGGGCGCACCGTCGCTGTACTACGGGAGCGAACACGGCGTTGCCGGGCGCAAGGCCCCGGGCGACGACGGCCCCCTGCGGCCGGCCCTCGATCCGGCGACCCTGCCCGGAGAGGCCCCGGAGCCCGACCTGGCCCGCGCCATTGCGCGCTTCGCCTCAGCGCGGGCCGCCTCCCCGGCCCTGCGGCGCGGGAGCTACCGTCGCCTGGCCGTCCTCCCCGAAGCCATAGCCTTCGCTCGCGAGGTCGAGGGCGAGCTCGTAGCCGTCGCCGTCAACGCGTCCGCCTCGCCGCTCGGCATGGAGCTCCCGGTAGGCCGCGACGGGACCTACGTCGACCTCCTCGACTCAGGTTACCGAGCCGAGGCGCGCGGCGGCAGGCTGTCCGTGGCCGTGCCGTCCCACTGGACGCGCTGGCTGCGGCGGGGCTAGGAGTTGAGCCCTCATCGGCTGTCATGCTAGTCTTGGCTAACCAATCACCCATATAGCTAGGAGCGGCATCATGGATACGCCCGCATCAATCTCCGATTATCCATTCATAACCGGCGACAAGGTCAGGTACAGCGACACCGATAGGCTGGGTCACGTAAATAACGCGGTCTTCCTGTCGTTCCTGGAGACGGGACACGTGGAGCTGCTCGAGAACCCGGAGTCGCCGATCGTGGCTCCCGGCGCCAACCTGGTGCTGGCCACGGTCACGCTCGACTTCGTCGACGAGATACGCTGGCCCGGCGATATCCGCGTGGGAACGCGCGTTACCAGGCTGGGCCGCAGCTCCATAGCCTTCGAGCAGGCCCTCTTCCAGGGAGAGCGCTGCGTGGCCCGGGCCAGCGACGTCCTCGTCCAGGTCGACGCCGCGACCAAGAAGGCCCTGCCATTCGGCGAGAAGGCGCGGGTGCGCATCGAGGCTATGATAGGGGCGGGCGTCAGGGAGCGCTAGGGTTCGTATCAGTGTAGTTTCGTAGTATTGATAATGAAAATCATAATCATTATAATGCCGTCATGAGTTGGTTCATGCCATGAAGAAGACCCTGTTCATTATCGCCGGTTCGGTCCTGCTGGGCCTGGCTGCCCTCGGTCTCGCCTTGCCGGTCCTGCCCGCGACGCCCTTCCTGCTCGGAGCCTCGGCCTGCTTCCTGAAAGGCTCCGACCGCCTCCACCGAGCCATCACGAGCAATCGCCTCTTCGGTCCTAGGCTCCGGGCCGTGCGCGAGGGTAAGGGGCTGACGCGCAAGGAGAAGTGGACCATCTACCTGACCGCCCTGGCCTTTATCGCGCCTATCATGATCCTGAGCCCCTCGTGGCACCTGCGGGCCTTCCTGGGGCTCGTGCTCGCGGTCAAGGCCGTCGTCTTCCTACGCATGAAGACGAGAGCCGCATGAGGCGGGGCGACTCGCCCTTCACGGCTAGCGCGGCCAAGGCCGCGGCGCTCGGCCTGGCCCAGACCGTGGGTAATCTCTGCCTCTTCGCCCTGGCCTCGACCCTCGCGGCCTCGGCGCTCGGCGGGCCGGCCCCCGGCGCGCGGGCGCTTCTCCTCGTAGCGCTCGCCGTGGCCGCCAAGGCCGCCGCGGCCCGGCGCTTCCGCTCGGGCCTCCCGGCCCGCTCCGAGGGCGAGCGAGCCGCGCTCAGGCGCGAGGCTTTCTTGGCCATGGTGGCCGAGCGACGCTCGGCCCGGTCGGCCGAGGAGGCCGCCGACGCGGCCTCGCTCCTCGTCGACGGCATCGAAAGCCTCGAGCTTTACCGCGGCCTCCACGCCCCGCAGCTCCTCGTCGGCATGGCCGCTCCCCTGGTCGTGGCCGGAGCGGTGGCCCTCTACGACCCCGTATCGGCCCTCGTCCTCCTGGCCTTCGCGCCCCTTACCCCCCTGGCCGTCGGAGCGCTCCGGGCCGCCTTCAGCCGCGTCACCGAGCGTTACTTCGACGAGACCACGAGGCTCTCGGCAACCTTCCAGGAGGGACTCCTCGGGCTTCCGACCCTCAAGCTCTTCGGGCAAGGACGGGCCTATGGCCGACGCATAGCCGACGAGGCCGAGGGCCATAGGGCGGCCACCATGCGGCTCCTGGCCGTCAACCAGCTCCTCATCCTGGCGCTCGACCTGACGACCAGCCTCGGCTCGGTCATAGCGGGCCTGGTCGTCGCGGCGCTCCGCTACCGGGCGGGGGCCCTGACAGCTCCGGGCGCGCTTTTCATCACGCTTGCCTCGGTCGAGCTGGCGCGCCCCCTCCAGCTCATAGGCGCCTACTTCTTCGCGGGTTCCATCGGTCGGACCGCCCTTGCCAAGACGCGCGCGGTGATCGGAGGCTCGGACGGGGCTTCGGTCGCGGAGGGTTATGATAACGCCGATAAGGTTCGTACCAGAGCCGTACTGGAGCTCGATCAGGCCTCGTTCCGCTATCCGGGAGGGGAGGGCGGCGTCGAGTCCGCCTCGATCAGGCTTGAGCGCGGCCGGCTCGTGGGCCTGCGGGGCCCGTCGGGCTCGGGCAAGACGACGATGCGCCGCCTCCTGTCCGGCCTCGCCTCGCCCGCCTCGGGCCGCGTGCTCGTCGATGGCCAGGATTACTGGGGCCGAGGCCCGGAGCTGGCCGCCCTCGTCGCCGTGGCCGACCAGCATCCCTACCTGTTCTCCGGGACCGTGCGCGACAACCTAGCCCTGGCGGCTCCCGAGGCGAGCGACGAGGCCATGGCCTCGGTCCTCGGGCGCGTGGGCCTCGAGGCCCTGGCGGAACGGCTCGGCGCTGACATAGGCGAGGAGGGGCGGCTCCTATCGGGAGGGCAGCGCGCCCGCCTGGCCCTGGCTCGGGCTCTCCTCCTCGATAGGCCCTTCCTGCTCCTGGACGAGCCGAGCGCCGAGCTCGACGAGGCCTCCGAGCGCCTAGTCGTAGACCTGGCGAGGGCCGAGTCGCGGCTGCGGGCCGTGCTGCTCATATCGCACCGAGAGGCGCCGCTTACGGCCTGCGACGAGGTGTACGCGCTCGAAGCGGGGAGGGTGGAGCATGCCTACGCTCTCGATGCCTAGGGCCGAGCCTAAGGCGCCCATCGGGCGCCTCCTCGGCTTCCTGCGTCCGCTCGCCCTGCCCATGACCCTGTCGGCCCTGCTCCGCGTGGCCACGCAGGGGGCCGGCATAGCCCTGCTCTGCCTAGCCGCCGCTTGGCTCGGAGGCCTCGCCGAGGACGCGTCCGGAGGAACCGGGGCCGCGCTGCCCGCCCTCGCCGCCATGGCCGGCGGGCTGGCCCTGCTCGGCGCGTTCAAGGCCGTCGTTCGCTACGCCGAGCAGGTCTCGGGCCACGGCGTGGCCTTCAGGATCTTGGCGACGATGCGCGCCCGGGCCTTTACGGCCCTCGAGCGCCTGGCTCCGGCCTTCCCGGAGTCCGACCGTTCCGGCGAGGTCGTCGCCCGCCTGATCGGCGACGTCGATCGCATCGAGGTCTTCTACGCGCACGCCGTCGGACCCTTCGTCGCCGCCCTGGTTCTCGGCGCGGCCTCCTCGGTCGCCGCCGGCCTTATCGCCGGCCCCGGGCTCGGGGCCCTCGCGGCCGCCATCATAGGCCTTGCCTTCGCGCTGGCCGGCTTCATCGTTCCGTACGCGGCGTATCGACTATCCTCCGTCCACGGGGCGCGCGCCCGGGCCCTCCGCTCGGCCATGCGCGCCGCGGCGGCCGAGAGCCTCCGCGGGGCAGAGGAGCTCTACGCCCTGGGCGCCGCGGGCCGCAAGGCCGACGAGCTAGCGCGCCTCGGCGACGAGCTTGCCGCTGCCCAGCGTTCCCTGGCCGCGTACTCCGGCCGTAAGGACGCCGCCGTCGACGTCCTCGTATCGCTCGCCGTCATCGCCTGCGCCCTGCTCGGCTCGCGCTACGGGCTCGGCGGCGCGCGCTCGTTCGCCCTCGTCGCTCTGGCGGCCTCGGCCTTTGCGCCGGCCCTGGCCTTGGGGCGGACCTTCGACGACCTGCCCGAGACGAGCGCGGCGGCCGGACGCTACTTCGCCCTGCTCGATAGGGAGCCGGCCGTACGCTTTACCGAGCCGGCCTCCGCCCCGTCGGAGCCGGCCGGCGCTAGCCGAGCGACGGTACCCGATGGCCCAGGGGCGGCCGGAGCGCGGCCTACGGGCCTTGAGCTGCGCCTCGACGAGGTCGCCTTCTCCTACGGCGGCTCGCCCTTCAGCCTCGGTCCCGTCTCCTTGACCCTGGCCGCCGGGACTCACTGCGTCATCTCGGGCCCCTCGGGCGGCGGCAAGAGCACGCTCGCCAGGCTCGCGGCTCGCTTCCACGACCCCCGAGCCGGTACGGTACGCGTGGGCGGCCGACGCCTCCAGGAGCTATCGGAGGCGGAGCTGCGAGCCTCGATAGCCTATATAGGCCAGGACGCCTTTCTCTTCGACGCGTCGGTTCGCGACGCCCTGTCCCTGGCCGCCCCGGGCGCCGGCGACTCGGAGCTCGAGGCCGCCCTCGACGGCGTCGGCTTCCTGCCCGGCCGGCCGGATCGCCTTGAGCGTAGGGTCGGCGCCCGAGGCGCGGCCCTCTCGGGCGGCGAGCGCAAGCGCCTGGCCGCCGCGCACGCCCTCTCCGGCGGTGCGCCCATCGTCATCCTGGACGAGGCCTTCTCCAACCTGGACTCGGCGACGAGGGCACGGGCCCGAGCCTCGGTGCTCGCGGCCCTGCGCGGCCGTACCGTCCTGGAGATCAGCCACGAGCCGGAGGACGCCCTGGCCGCCGATATGGCCGCGACTATGGTCGGGGGGAGGCTCGCGGCGTCTGCTCCGTCGGCAACAAGCTCGGCCTGCTGACCGTAGTCCGCTAAGGGCCTCTTCGTGCTATACTCCTCCGGCGGCTCGCCGGCTCCGGCTTCCGGGGCGGGCGGGCCTTCCTACTAAAGGAGGCGCCCCATGATAGACCCGAGGCTGGAAAAGCTAGCCAAGATACTCGTCAACTACTCGGTCAAGGTTAAGCCGGGCGATAACGTGCTCGTGCAGGATACGGGCATAGAGCCGGCCTTCGACCGGGCCCTGGTCAAGGCCATCCACGAGGCCGGCGGGCGGGCCTTCGTGTCGCTGCGCGACAAGGCCCTGGACCGGGCCCTCCTCAAGGACGCGCCGCCCGAGCAGGTGGAGCTGCAGGCCCGCTTCGAGCGCGAGCGCATGGACGAGATGGACTGCTTCATAGGCTTCAACGCCTGGCGCAACCTGTCCTCGTGGTCGGACCTCCCGGGCGGCGCGCTCGACCTCTACAACAAGAATATCTGGAAGAAGGTGCACATCGAGTCCCGCCTGCCGGGTACTCGCTGGGTGGTGCTGCGCTTCCCCACGCCCGCCATGGCCCAGATGGCCGCGATGAGCGAGGAGGCCTTCGAGGACTTCTTCTTCGACGTCTGCACCATGGACTACGCGCGCATGTCCAAGGCCATGGACGCGCTCGTCGCCTACCTGGCCAGGACGGACAAGGTGCGCATCGTGGGGCCGGGCACGGACCTGTCCTTCTCCGTCAAGGGCCTGCCTCCCATCAAGTGCGACGGCAGCATGAACATCCCCGACGGCGAGGTCTATACGGCGCCGGTCAAGGACTCGGTCAACGGCGTCATCCAGTACAACACGCCGAGCGAGCACGAGGGCTTCACCTACGAGAATATCCGCTTCGAGTTCAAGGACGGCAAGATCATCAAGGCGACGAGCAACGATAACGAGCGCCTGAACCGCGTCCTCGATACCGACGAGGGCGCCCGCTACGTGGGCGAGTTCGCCTTCGGCGTCAACCCGTACATAACGCGGGCCATGAAGGAGACGCTCTTCGACGAGAAGATAGCGGGCTCGATACACTTCACGCCGGGCAACAGCTACGACGACTGCTTCAACGGCAACCGCTCGGCCGTCCACTGGGACCTTGTCCTCATCCAGACGCCGGAGTTCGGCGGCGGCGAGATATGGCTGGACGGCCGCCTCGTACGCAAGGACGGCCTCTTCGTCGTGCCGGAGCTGGCTGGCCTTAACCCCGACGCGCTCAAGGCCTAGGGGAGGCGGGTATGGGCGAGCGACGACTACGACTGCGGACAAAGCTGGGCTTCGGGGTCTGCGACCTGGGCGGTAACCTCTTCTTTACGGCCATGGGCTTCTGGTCTCTCAACTACCTCACGGACGTGGTCGGCCTCACCGCCGCCGCGGCCGGGCTCGCGGTGATGCTCGGCAAGCTCTGGGACGCGGTCACCGACCCGCTCGTCGGCTACCTGTCCGATCGCACCCGCAGCCGAATGGGGCGGCGGCGACCCTATATGCTCTTCGGCGCCGTGCCCCTCCTCCTTACTATGTGGTTCTTCTTCTCTAAGCCCGGCATAACGGGGCTTACCGGGCTCACCGTGTGGGCCACCGTAGCCCTGTGCCTCCTCAACACCGCCTATACCCTCGTCAACATTCCCTACAACTCCCTGACGCCCGAGCTGACGGACGATTTCAACGAGCGGACGAGCCTCAACGGTTTCCGCTTCGGTTTCGCCGTCTTCGGCACCATGCTCGGCGCCGGGGCCGTCCTGCCTATCGTCGGGCTCTTCCCGACCAAGTCCGCGGGCTTCTCGGGCATGGGCCTGGTCCTCGGCGCCGTCATGGCCGCCACTGCCTTGCTCACGGTGTTCTCGGTCAGGGAACCGGACCATAGCGCCACCGAGATACCCAGGGAGGGCTTCTTCGCCACCTACCTAGCCGTCTTCAAGAACAGGCCGTACGTCATACTCCTGATTACCTACGCGCTCAACCTGGCGGGCCTCAACTTCATGCAGGGCATCATCGCCTATTACTTCAACTACGTATATAAGAACGAGGCGATGACGACGATAGCCATGCTCATGCTCCTCGTGGTGGCCATGCTCTTCATTCCGATCTCGGTGCTCCTGTCGAAGCGCATCGGCAAGAAGCGCACCTATCAGCTGTCCTTCCTGTTCATCGCCTCCGGGGCGCTGCTCATTTTCTTCTTCGCCCATAGGCTGGGCCTGGGATTCTTCCTTGGCGTGATGGTCTGGGCCGGCATAGGCATAGGCCTCGGCTACGTATCGCCCTGGGCCATGGTGCCCGACACGGTGGAGTACGACGCCGTGCGGACGGGTCGGCGTAAGGAAGGGGCCTTCTACGGCATGTGGACCTTCATGTCCAAGGTCGGCACGGCCCTGGCCATAGTGGTTTCCGGCTTCGTCCTGGACCTGGGCGGCTACGCGGCCAACGCGGCCCAGGGGCCCGGGGCCATCCTAGCCATAAGGCTGCTCATCGGCGTCTTCCCCGCCGTCGTCCTCCTGGGAGCGGCCCTGCTCGTCGAGGCGTATCCCATAGACGAGAAGGCCTACGGGGCCATCATGGAAGAGAAGGCGCGCCAGGCAGCCTTGACATGACGGGCGCTATTGCCTAGCCTTGCCGCAGCAAACTATGCATAAACGTTCGACCGACGGGGCGCCAGGCCCGCAGCTCTCCGCGCGGGAGCTACGCCATAAACTCCTGAGCCTGACCTCCGCGGTCGGCTCCTGCGCCCTGCTCGCGCTGCGGGCCGCGAGCCTCGACGCGTCCGTAGGGCATCCCGTCCACCTGGCGCTGTCGATAGGCATACCCTTCTCGGTAGCCTTCCTGACGCTCCTCGTCATGGTCGACTTCCTGATCCGCTCGCGCGGCTCGGGGAGCTCCGTCCTGAGCCGGGTGTCGACGAGGTCCAGGCGCGTCTCGGCGGCGGCCTACGGCTTCACCCTGTCGATCGCCCTGCTCGACGTGGCCGCCGGTCGCCTGCCCTACCTCCTCGTACCCGGCATGGCGGTCTACGCCCTCATGGTCTGGGATAGGCCAGGCTTCCTCGTCATCTCGACCACGGCGGCCGCGGCCCTGGTGCTGCGCTTCGCGTCGGAGCTCGGTAGGCCCCTTGGCGTGGACGACCTGAGCGTCGCGGCCACGGCCGTCATCATCGCCTCCTACGCCGCCGGCGTCGTCAAGAAGAACGTGCTGCCGAGCGAGGAGCGCCTCCGCGAGCTCCAGGCCCAGAACGACGAGCTATGGAACCTCTCCTTCAGGGATACCCTGACGGGGCTCTTCAACCGTCGCTACATCCAGCAGGTAGCCGAGCACCTCTTCGCGCGGGCGGTGCGCTACCGCGAGTCGCTCCACGTGCTCATGATAGACATAGACCACTTCAAGCACGTGAACGACAAGCTCGGGCACGCCGTCGGCGACGAGGTGCTCGCGGGCGTGGCGCGAGCCATAGAGTCGACCGTCCGCACGAGCGATACCGTGGCGCGCTACGGCGGAGAGGAATTCATCGTGTACATGGTGCGCTCGGATCCCGAGACGACGCAGTTCGTCGCTAACCGTATCCGAGACGGCGTCGCCGCGATGCGTTTTCCCGACGTGCCCTGGACCGTTACCATCAGCATAGGCGTAGCGGGGCTCCAGGAGGGCGATACCCTCGAGGCCCTCGTGGAGCGGGCCGACCGCTTCCTCTACGTATCGAAGCACCACGGGCGCAACCGGGTCTCGGGCTTCTAGCTCCCGGTCCGCGGAGGCCTCGCGCCTTAAGGGCGCCGGCCTAGCGCCTGAAGAGGAAGGACGAGTAGCGGGACGTGGAGCCCCTGGCCAGGTAGCGGCTCTCTAGCTCCAGCGGAGGCAGGGCGTAGCTGAACAGGAAGCCCTGGGCGAAGTCGCAGTCCATGGACTTGAGCAGGTAGAACTGCTCGGCCGTCTCGACGCCCTCGGCGACGACGGACAGCCCCATGCGGTGGGCCAGGCCGATGATGCCCGAGACTATCTCGAGGGCCGCGCTCGAGCCCTCGATGTCCTTTATGAACTCCCGGTCTATCTTGACTATGTCTATGGGCAGGTTCTTGAGGTAGGAGAGCGAGGAGTAGCCTGTCCCGAAGTCGTCCACCGACAGGGATACGCCGAGCGCCTTGAGCCTGGCTATGCCGAGGGCCGCGGCGTCGAGCCGCTCGAGGAGTACGCTCTCGGTTATCTCGATGATGAGGCGCTCGGGCGGCAGGGCGGTGGCGGCGAGCACGTCGGCTATCATCGCCGGGAACTCGGGGCGCTCGAGCTGTACCGGAGAGACGTTTACGGCGACCTTGAGGGCCGCGCCCTCGCCCGCGCACCACGCGCCTCCCTGGCGGCAGGCCGAGCGCATGACGAGCTCGCCGAGGCGCACGATGAGCCCCGTCTCCTCGGCCAGCGGTATGAAGCTGTCGGGCGCCACGTCGCCGCGAATGGGGTCGTTCCAGCGAACCAGGGCCTCGACGCTCTCTATGGCCCCGCTGGCTATGCGCACGACCGGTTGGTAGTGGACCGATAGTATGCCCGTGTCTATGGCGCTCCGCAGGTCTGCCTCGAGCGTGGTACGGCCCTTGCGGCCCTTGTAGAGGCTCTCGTCGAATTCGCAGACGCCCGAGCGCCCCGTATCCTTGCATTCCTGCAGCGCGATGTCGGCGGCGGCCAGGAGCTCCACGGCGTTGGCCCCGTCCTGTGGCCAGACGGCTACGCCCAGGCTGGCTCGTATGGGATAGCGCCGCCCCTCGAGCTCGATGGGCTCGTCGAAGGCCCCCATGACGCGGCCGGCGGCCTCCCCGGCCTCCTCCGGCGCGCGTACCGGCATGAGTATGCTGAATTCGTCGCCCGCGGTACGCGCGCTGATATCGCCGGCCCGAACGGCGGCGGCTACGCGCTTGCCGACCGCCCGGAGCAGCCTGTCGCCGCAGTCGTGACCGAAGTCGGTGTTATAGCGCTTGAAGTCGTCCAGGTCGGCCGTGACTATGACCAGGCAGGAGGCTGCCGCGTCGCTCCGCTTGATGACCGAGTCGACGGCGGCGGAGAACAGGGCACGGTTAGGCAGTCCCGTCAGCTCGTCGTGATTACGCGCCCAGGCTAGCCGCTCCACGGCCTCGCGCTCGTCGGTGACGTCGCGGACGACGCCGACGTAGCGCGCTCCGCCTTCCCCGGCGTCGGGCGCCACGGCCAGGCGGATCTCCTCGACGCTCGGCCTGCCCGTCTGGCGGCTCTTCGTAAGCTCGCCGCTCCAGTAGCCTACGGATTCCAGGGCTGCCTTGGCGTTTGCCAGGGGCCGGTCGTTCATGGGCTCGGGATAGAGGAGGCTCAGGGTAGGGGGCTCGTCGAAGGCCTCGAGATCCTTGGCCGCGGAGAAGGCGGGATTGGCGTAGCGAACGCGCATCTCCGCGTCGGCGAAGAAGACCCCGTCCTTCATGATAGAGAGCAGGGTGCGCGAAAGCGATAGGCGCGCGGCCGCGGAGGTCTCGCCCCACGGCCTGCCGTCCTGGCCCGCCGCTCCATCGTCATCGGTCGCTATATCGTCGCTTCGCATCGTCGTACGGTTCCATTCGTTAGGCCATGGCCGGGTACACGAGCACGAGGACGCGGCAGGCGATTTCGTAGTACATTCTACCATATATTCCTTGGGCCGTTAAGGAGCGTACGTGTTCCGTTACCTAGTATCGGCATCGAGCGCCGTCTTCTCGCTTTTTTTCATGGCGCTGGTATCCGCGCCCGCCCCCGCCGTCGTTACGGGCTGGTGGTCGGGAGCCGTGGCCGCCCAGGAGGCCTCCGCGGCTTTCCTGCCGCGCCGAACCGTACTGCGCATCGAGGAACTAGCGGCCGACGGCTCGGTTTCCTCCTACGAGGAGGGCGAGATCCTGGCCAGGGGCTGGGGCGACGGCGCCGAGACCGTGGTCCTGCGCGCGGAGAAGAACGGCAAGGACGCGAGCGCCGATTGGAAGAAGCGCTACGCCAAGGCCCCTTCGGGCGGTAGGGACGCTGCCGGCAAGGGGAGTGCCGACAAGGCCGGACCGCCGCCCGGCTTCGATATGGCGCCTTTCAGCCGGGCCTACGCCGAGGCGCTCGAGCGAGGCGCGGCCCGGCTCTCCGGCGAGCGCGTAGAGGTGCCCTACACGATAGCCGCGAAGGGCATGGCGGTGAACGGTACAGCGTACTTCGATTACTCTGGCGTCGCCCAGGGCTACGAGCAGGCCTGGACTAAGCTTCCCCTACTCATGAAATCCATGAGTTCCCGCGTGGCATTCGCCCGCCGCGAAGGCGCCTTGGTCGTGGCGAGCATGGAGATACGCGGCGCGGCGTCCCTGGCCTTCGTCCAGAAGCGCTTCAGGATGGAGTTCCGCTTCTCGGACTGGGAGCGGGATCCGACTAAGGATTAGAGGCGACCCAGGTCGACGGGACCCTTGGCGACCATGCAGGCGTAGAGGAAGAGCTCGAGGATGGCCCGCTCGTGGGCCTGGCCCATGGCCCGCAGGCGGGCGTCGGTGTCGACGCCGTAGGCGACCAGCCGCTCGCAGGTATCGGCCGGCCAGCGGCGCCTGGCCGCGTCGTAGCTGGCGAGGGCCGAGCGCCTGGTGATGCGCAGGGAGCGCGCGGCGGGCTCGAAGGGCTCGCCCGCGTCCATGGCCGCGTGCAGGGACGCCAGCCGGCGGAACGACCAGAGGAGGCCCGCGAGGAGCCCGACGCCCGAGCCGTCGCGGTCGGCAAGGATGGCCGATAGCGTCTCGAGCGCCTGCTCGAGGCTGCCGGCGGCCATGCGGTCGAAGAGGCTGAAGGCGTCCTCCACGCGGTTATGGGCTATGTAGCGCTCTATGTCCTCCTCGCCTATGGAGGAGCCTTCGGCGAAGAAGAGGGCCAGGCGCGAGCACTCGACCTTCAGGGCCTCGGTGTTGTTCTCCACGAGCTCGAGGAGGCCCTCGACCGCGTCGTCGTCGATGGAGAGGCGCTGCCCCCTGAAGAAGTCCCTGACCCAGCGCCCGCTCTCCTGGGGCGACAGCTCCCAGAAGACCTTCTTGGCGTCCTTCGCTACGGCGGCCTCTATGGACTTGTCGACGCCTATCCCGTCGGACACGAGGACGAGTACCGTCGAGTCGGCCGGCTTCTTTGCGTAGGCGGCCAGGGCCTGGACGTCGGCCTTGGCCTTGACCTGGTCGGCGCCCAGGTACTGCACGAACTTGCCGGGCGAGAAGAGGGAGCCGTTGAGGAGTAGCTCGAGGAGGGCGCTTACCGGCGTCTCGTGGGCGTAGAGCCTATGCTCCTCGGGCTCGCCCTTCCAGGCGGACGCGCAGGAGGCCTTGAGCTGGCGTATGAAGTCGTTACGGCGCCCGAGCTCCGGGCCGCCAAGGACGAAGACCGCTTCCATGCCCGGGCTTAGTAGGTTCGGACGATGCCGCGAAGCTTCCCGAGGATACGCGCGTCCTGGGTAAAGATGGGAGAGTATGCCGGGTTCTCCGGCTCCAGGCGTATCCTGGCCTTCTCCTTGACGAAGCGCTTGAGCGTCACCGAGTCCTCTCTGGCCGCCACGACTATCTCGCCGTCCTCGGCTACCTGGCGCTGCTCTATGACGGCCAGGTCGCCGTCCAGTATGCCCGCGTTTATCATGCTGTCGCCGCGAACGCGCAGGGCGAAGCAGCGGCCCTGGCCGACCATGGCCTCCGGCACGTGGATGCTCGACTCGTAGTTCTCCTCGGCGAAGATGGGCTTACCCGCCGCCACCGAGCCGAGGAGGGGTAGCTCGACGGTGGCCTGCCGAGCGTTCTTGGACTGCTTGCCTATGATCTCTATCTTGCGCGACCGACCGCCCCCGGCGCGGATGCGACCCTTGCGCTCCAGGGCCTTGAGGTGGTCGTAGGCCCCCTTGACCGACATGCCGAAGTGGGCGGCTATCTCGCGTATGGTCGGAGGGTAGGGGTTCTCCTCTATGAACGTCTCGATGTAGCCGAGGACTTCCTTCTGGCGTTCCGTCAACTCGTTCATTCGCGTGCCTCTATGCCGAATTTCTTGATCTTGGCGTGAAGATTACTCGGATAGATGCCTATAGCCTCCGCCGTCTTGGCGATAGTATACCCGTTCTTTCTCAGGTTGTGCACTAGGTATCCGCGCTCGAAGGCCGCGCGGGCGTCGTTAAGCCTGAGCTCGTGCAGCTCGTCGAGCCTATCGGGCGCGGCGGCCTGGTTGCCCTCGAGCGGCGCGCGCAGGAAGTGGCCGACGGTCTCGGCGCTTATGACGATCTCGTCGCTCATCACTGAGACGCGCTCCACGAAATTCTTGAGCTCCCTCACGTTGCCCGGCCAGTCGTGGCCCGCCATGAGTTTAACGGCCTCGGGGGCCAGCCTCCGGGGCCTGCCTACGGACAGGCGTTCGAGGAAGCCCTCGGCGAGGGGGCCTATGTCATCCCTGCGGTCGCGTAGCGGGGGTATGTGGAGCGGTATCACGTTGAGGCGGAAGAAGAGGTCCTCCCTGAAGCGGCCGGCGGCTATCTCCTGGCGGAGGTCCTTGTTGGTGGCGGCTATGATACGCACGTCCACCTCCACCGTCTCCTCCCCCCCGAGCCGCTCGAAGCGCATCTCCTGGACCACGCGGAGCACCTTGGCCTGGGCGGCTAGCGACATGTCGGCTATCTCGTCAAGGAAGAGGGTCCCCGAATCGGCCGTCTCGAACTTGCCCTTGCGACGGGCCACGGCATCGGTAAAGGAGCCCTTCTCGTGCCCGAAGAGCTCGCTCTCTATGAGCGTATCGGGCATGGCCGCGCAGTTGACGGCGACGAAGGGGCCTCCGGCCCTCTCGGATAGCTCGTGGATGCGCCTGGCGGCCAGTTCCTTGCCCGTACCGTTCTCCCCGGTGATGAGGACGCGCGCGTCGGAGCGGGCGCTCTGGGCTATCAGCGCCTTGACCTCGGCCATGCGCCGAGAGGCGCCTATGATATCGTCCTTCTCGACGGTAGAGCTCTTGAGCCTGGCGTTCTCCATGCGCAGGTCCGACAGCGCGCGGGCGTTGCGTACCGACGTCAGGAGGCGTTCTATGGAGAGGGGTTTCTCTATGAAGTCGAAGGCGCCGAGCTTGACGGCCTGGACGGCCATGTCTATGGAGGCGTGGCCGGAGACGACTATGGTCTCTATGGCCGGGTGGTCGGCGCGTATGGCCTTGAGGACGTCGATGCCGCCCATCTTGGGAAGCCAGACGTCCAGGATGACGACGTCCACGGCCTCCCGGGCGAGCGTCTCGAGGCCCATGGTCCCGTCCTCGGCGGTGAGCGCCGCGTAGCCTTCGTCCTCGAGGATGTCCCTTACGGTTGCCCTGATACCGGGTTCGTCGTCGATTACGAGGATGGCGCCCATGTGCTTCCTTATCGTTATTCGTTATTCTCCGCAGGCAGGTCTATGAAGAAGACGGTACCCGCGCCTTCCCGGGACTCGAAGCGTATCGATCCGCCGTGGGCGGCCACGATGTGTTCCACTATGGCCAGGCCGAGTCCCGTGCCTCCCGGCTTCGTCGTGAAGTACGGAGAGAAGATACGGTCCCGTACGTCCTCCGGGACGCCGGGGCCGTTGTCCCGTACCTGGATCCTACAGTACCTGGATTCCGCCGTTTTGACAAGATCGGCCCGTATCCAGATGCTGCCGGAGCCCTCGGTGGCGT
Source organism: uncultured Treponemataceae bacterium (assembly GCA_964573825.1). Classification (GTDB taxonomy): domain Bacteria; phylum Spirochaetota; class Spirochaetia; order Treponematales; family UBA12059; genus SZUA-370. The sequence continues at coordinate 435 of CAZNNA010000005.1, read as the reverse complement.
CTGCGGCGTTGGCTATGAGGTTGCCCAGGGCCTGCTTGAGGTAGCCGCGGTCGGCCTTGAGGCGAATCGCGGGGTCGATCATGGAACAGTCCACGGTCAAGCGCGGCCAGGAGGCCGAGTACAGGTGGACGACCTCGTCTACCGTAGACCGTAGTTCCATCCAGTCCTTCTGGGGCTCGGGCAGCCGCGCGAAGTCGCGGAATTCCGTCAGCAGGGCCTCCATGTTGACCGTCTCCTGGATTATGGCGACCATCGACCGCTCTATGACCTCGGTGGCGGACTGCGGGTCGCTCTTCCAGCGCCTGAGCACCCGCTCCGCCGACAGCCGTATAGGCGTCAGCGGGTTCCGTAGCTCGTGCGCCAGCTTGCGGGCTATGTCCCTCCAGGCGCCTATCTTCTCGTTCCGGAGCTCGTCGCCTCGTTCCCGCTCCAGGC